>JBGTMU010000036.1:0-15027 GCA_041743405.1 Longimicrobiales bacterium
CGGGCTCGCGCAGGCTGGACGAGCCCGGGCCTGGCGAAACCCCGTCCAGGGGAGGCGCAGGGGACGCTTCGCCTTCTGCGATCATTTCCTGGATTACCGGGCCCAGTTCCCTCAGGATCTGGGAGGGGAGTGCGCTCGTGAAGTGGAAGCGGTCGGCCTCCTCGCCCGGGACGTACGCGGTCACGACCCCGAAGTACCGATCGCCGATGAAGAAGACGAGTGTCGACGTGCGGTTCACGCTCCGCGACTGGATGAGCCGCCCACCCGGCGCAAACACCCTGTAGCGGTTGTCCCCCGTTCCCGTCTTCGCGCCGATCGGGAGGGGAGTCCCATCCGGAGCCCGCACCGCCCCACGTGTTCTCCCGGCAGTCCCGGCCTCCACGACCCCGATCATCGCCTCTCGAAGCGTTGCCGCCACCTCCGAAGACATGACGCGTGTCCCCCCGAGACCCACCCGTCCCATCCTCGTCTCAAAGGGCGTCCCACTGGCAAAGTGCAGCTCCTCGACGCGGTAGGTCGGGAGCCGGACTCCGTCGTTCAGGATGATCCCCACCAGATCATTCAACGAGGAGGGGCGATCGCCGGAGCTTCCGATCGAGGTGCCCAGTGAAGGCACGATATTCTGGAATGGGTACCCCACCCGCCTCCACCCCTCCAGGATCTCCCCGAATGCCTCAACCTCCAGCAGGGCCCGGATCCGCTGGTCCTGCGCAGAGGTGCGGCTGGTGCGGAAGAGCCAGCGATAGACCTCCTGCCGGGCCTCGGCACTCGCCTCAACCATCTCCGCCCGCGTCGCATCAGGGTTCCGGATAAGATACCCCGCCACCCAGAGTTCGAGCGGATGCACGGAAGCGAGGTATCCAAGGTCGGCCAGCGTATGCTGCGCCGGGTCCGCCCGACGGAAGAAGTCGCCGACCGCAGCCCCCGTGTAATCGGCGTCCGGGTCGTAGGTCCGGAGCACGACCTCGAGTTCGGCCTCCGTTCCATCGGGAACCGCGGTCCGGTAGGCCCATGCCACCCGCTGGGGGGAGAGCCGTCGATCCTCGAAGAGTCCACGCAGGATCTCCATCCGGCCCATCCCGCGATACTTCGGGAAGAACTGGTCCAGGAACTGCACCCCCTCCCGGTCCGCGAAGCGCGAGAGGTATTCCTGGCGGAGCGGCGTGTCCCGCTCGCTCAGGACATGCGCGGTCGAGCCCGGCACCCGGAACATGTAATGGTTCACGATGTCCCGCATCATCCGCACGAAAACCAGATTGACGGACTGCCGGAAACCGAGTGTCACATCGATCGTCCGATGATCATACGTGTTGTCGAAGTTGGTAAAGCTCTGCACCCCTCCCCCCGTCACAAACCGCTCCGCCGGGCTGGCTGAGTAGTTCCGCTCCATGGCCCTTCGAAGCAGGGGCAGCAGCTCGAGATTTGCGTCGTTCAGCATCTCGCTCCGAACCCAGGCGGAGAGTCGATCACTGGACGAGATTGGAAGGGAGATCAGAGAGTCTCTCGAGATCACCGAAAACTGCCGAAAAGCCCCCTCGATCACCTCGAGGTAGCTGGCCAGAGTTCTGAGCTTGGCGGTGGAACCCAGCTCCAGTCGCCCCGATTCATTCAGGTTGAAGGGGGCATCCAGGTTGTCGGTCTGGACGCGCACCACGTTTCCGATCGGGGTGCGCTCATGCAGGCTGAATGAGTAGATCACCCTCGTTGGATCGCCGCGATCGAGGAGTCTGAACCCGTCGAAGCCTCTAGCCCGGATGAAGCTGGGCTCATGCAGCCCGATGAGGAACCCGGTCACGGCCCGCTGCGCTCGATCGTCGAGCGTCGTGCTCACGGTGAGGTCGAGACGGTCGAGTTGATAGAGCAGGGGCACTCCGAGTACGCCTAGGAGCTGAGTTCGTACGGCATCGGCCGCCTTTCTCTCCACGAAGGCAATCGGAGGCCGCTCCGGGGGAAGGGCTCTCACTTCCGGTCGGACCGTTCGGGCAGCTTCCGCCAGCTCCGGCGGGATCACCCCCGCCCCTTCGATTGCATTCAGATATCGATCCGTCAGTCGCGCAAGGCTCTCCCTTCCGTCGGTCGTGGTCAGATAAAAGGAAGGCCGACGCTGCGCGAGCAGGAGCCCGAGGATCTGTCGGAGTGCCGTCGCCTGGACCTCGTGAGTCCCGATGGACTCCGGGTCGGCGACGCTGCCCGTCGAACTCTCGGTCCAGTATGCCAGGGGCGGGAGCGCCCCCGCACCCCTGATCTCGTGGGGCCCGGGGATGGTTCCCACCGGGCCGGCCGGGATCAGGCTGAGGGCACGATTGGCCTCGTCGAAGTCCGCGCCGAACCAGGCCCAGAGGCCATCCCCCACCCCGGAGACTTCACCCTCCCCTCTGGCAGCGGCCAGGGGCACGGAGTTCAGGTAGTCCAGAACGATCTTCTGCCGCGCCTCCAGGGTCTCTTCCCCCCCGCCATAGGCGCGAATCGACGCGGTCGCCATCTGGATCAGCTTGTCGCGTGGCGAACTCGTGAGTCCGTCCGGCGCGTGGCGAAACTTCTCGATCTGGGTCGCGAGGGTACTCGCGCCGGCCACGCTTCCCGACCTCCCCAGGTACCGAAGTCCCAGCTCCGCCGTGCTGCGGAAGAGCCGACTCCACTCCACGGCGGGGTTCAGTCGGGGCTGGTCCGTGTTCAGAGCGGAACGGTTCTCAATGAACAGGAGGAGCTGCCAGACGATTGGCGGGATGGCGTCGAAGGAAGGATAGACCCGCTCCGGTCGCAGCGAAGCATGAAGTTCTTCGCCTCCCCGGTCCAGAATCACGAGGCCCGCACGGGTCTTCTCGGGGTAGACGGGAAAGAGCCCCCATCCCTCGACGGACTCCCTCAGACGCTCTGATGCCGTTGCGCGGGCCTCCACCTGGAACCCGCGAGCCCCAGCGGCATCCACCATGGACTGAAGGCCGTGGTACCCGAACCGCGTGTCGTAGGGACCGGACGCAGATCGTAGCGGGACTGCGCTCGTTCCGCTCTCCATTTCCCAGGTGAGCTCACGAGCCAGGGGAACGAGGTAGTGGGCCTGAAGAGTGGAGGTGCGCATCTCCCAGAGGCCGAGACTCCCGACCAGCGCCAGGAGCACCAGGACGACGAGAGCGACTCTCCACAGAATTCGAGCGCGCCGCCTTCCCCCTCCCGAACTCGACGGGGCTTCCGGCGACGGGTCATCCCTCCCGGAAGGGGGCGAAGCCCCTCGGAAGAGCCGCGGGATTCGCTTTCGCTGCAGCATGAAAGAGTGGGTGTCCGGCCTCAGGGCCAGCGCCACTCACCTCCTCGTTCGAGAGGATCTCTCAGCCCGAGACGATCGAGGTTCTCTCCGATCTCGGTTTCGGTCCACCAGCGCATCCCCAGATCCGGTTCATTCGCAGCCGCCCAGAGCAGTGCAGCGCTCACGGCCGCGGTCCGGGCGATCCCGGGCTCGTCGATCACCGAGCGGACGTCGGCGGTGGTGTGCCCCGTTCCCGCGGCCTCGGGCCGCTGTCGCGAGCCGACTGTGAGAATCGGGATTCCGCGGAGCATGAAGGGCTGATGATCGGAGTAGAGCCCCCCTCCCGTGGAGATTTCTTCCGACAGTTCGAACCCTCCCGCAACGAGGGCATCACGAACTCGCGACAGGAAGGGAGCACCCTCGGCCCGACCGATCGCTCCGAGTCCGGTGGGTGCGCCTACCACATCCAGGTTGAGCACCGCGACATACCTGTCCAGGCGGCCGTCCCCCACGCGATCCTCGACATGGGCGCGCGACCCGTAGAGCCCGAGCTCCTCGCCCATCCAGAGTGCGAAGCGGATGGTCCGCCAGGGTCGCTCCCCCGTTTCCCTCACATGAGCCGCCAGCGCCCGAGCCGCGTCGAGCACCGCAAGGCTCCCCGATCCGTTGTCGAGCGCGCCAGTCGCAAGATCCCACGAATCCAGGTGCGCCCCGACGAGGATTGTCTCATTCCCCCTCCCGGGGATCTCGCCGAGGACGTTCGAAGCCCGGGTTCTTTCCATCCAGTTGTCCACGCGGAGCCGAATCAGGACTCCCTCGGGTGCGGATTCAATGGCATCCAGGAGCCACTGCCCGGTCGCGAGGTCGGTCGCGACCGCGGGAATCTGCGCCTCGTAGTCGCCGATCGTGGCTACACCGACGGGGACGAGCGGTCCCTCCCGATTGTTGTACTGAATGAACCCCAGCGCCCCGGCGTCAGTGGCCAGCGTCACCTTCTCGGTGCGGTGCACGCTGCGCCCGTACTCCGGCGGAGATCCCACGTCCACGAGCACGATCTTCCCCTGCACTTCTTCTCCCAGGGCCGCGATCTCCTCGGCCGTTCCGTATCCCGCATTCAGCAGGAGCGCTTCGACGTCGAATCCACCCACGTGCCCGAGGGAGAGGATGTCCGACTCCCTTCCCGTGAGAGACAGGGGCGCCACCACCTCGAGAGATGCCGACCCCCGATCCCAGGCCAGCAGTTCGAAGGGCTCCAGTTCGACCCGCTCCAGCCCGTACTCCGTGAATCGGCCTGCGGCGAAAGCCTGCGCCGAGTCCCCTGATGCGAGCGCCGAAATGCGCGGACCGATCAGATCAAAGAGGGCGTCCGCATTCTGCGGGACATGGGTTCCGTCGAGAGCATTCAGGGCGAGGGTACGAAGCACCTCCTCGGACACACCCGCCTCGGGCGCCGCGTCGGGCCGATCCAGACCCCCGCACGCCACGAGCGCGAAGAGCATCGTGCCGATCAGCAAGTGGAGGCGCGCCCCCGCGGGAGCGCGCCCAGTGGCGGAGCAAGCCTGGTTCTGCACGATCAACCTCTTCGGAGTGTAGGGAGGGCAAAAACCGAATGGAAGTGCGGCTCCTAGGGAAGCGGCTCATCCAGAAGTTCCCGGACCTTCCCCGCCAGCGTCTGCTCCGTCATGGGTTTCTCCACGAACCCCATGCGGGCCCCCGGCGCTCCCTTCCAGGACAGGTCGCCCTGAACATCCCCTGACATATAGAGAATTCGAGACGGGCCCTTCGCCGCCTCGAACCGGGCGCCCAGGGTGAACCCACTCATCCCGGGCATCAGAAGGTCGGTGATCAAAAGGTCGATACGATCCCGTTTCCTCGCAAGCAGGAGGGCTTCTTCCCCGCTCCCCGACTGGATGACCCGATAGCCGAGCGCGCCCAGAACCCGTGCCACCCCTTCGCGCATCGATGTGGCATCGTCGACGAGAAGGATGACCTCATCGCCCCCCGGCAGGTCGACCGCGGAGGCCCCATTCTCCCCGGGGCTCCCGCCCACCGTCGGTTGAATGGCCCCGACCGGGATGCCTGGCGCTCCCCGCGACTCCGGAGGCAGGGTGGGCCGGGCGGCGACACGTACCCGATCCCGACCCTCCTCCTTGGCGAGGTAGAGTGCCTGATCAGCAGCGGCCAGGAGAAGTTCGGAGGATCCCATCCCCGGGCTGTACTCCGCGACCCCTGCCGAAACCGTGACGGTCCCCCAGGGAAACGGCCGCTCCCGGAGCTCGCGCTGCACCCGTTCCGCAAAGTGCGCGGCTCCGGACTGTGGGCAACTGGCCAGGATCGTGATGAACTCCTCCCCCCCCCATCGAGCCGAGAGGTCCATGCGCCGGGTAGCCCCCCCGAGGATCTCGCCGAACACCGTGAGAACCTCGTCCCCGACCCGGTGCCCGAATCGATCGTTCAGCTGCTTGAAGTTGTCCAGATCGAAGTAGACCACCGAAAGCGGTTGGCCGCGGACAGCGGCCGAGAACGACGCATCGAGAAGAACCGTGGCATGGCGACGGTTGGCGAGCCGCGTAAGCTGGTCCGTAAGCGCCATCGACTCGGCAGCCGTCCGTTCCCGCCGCAGCACCTCCGCCAGCACGCCCACTCCCGTACACACGGCGACGTATGTGACCACCATCCAGAGGAGATAGGTGTAGTCCGGCGCTCCCAGGTCGAACGAGACCAGAGCCACCTGGGCGAGGGCAAGAGCAGCCATCCCACCGGCCAGCCCCAGAGAAGCCCCCTTCCACCCGCGGTAGTAGGTAAGAAGGAAGGGGGGCACGAGCGCTGTCAGCCAGAGCAGCACTCCTGAATCCTCGCCAATCCAGTCGGGCGCGAGAACAGATCCGAAGGCGGGGGCGGCGAGCGCCAGAACAGAGAGACCGAGCGCCCGAAGAGGGACCGGCGACTCCTCCCGTACTCCATCAGGGATCTCTGCGATCACGTGCCCCCCCCGTGCACGGGGTGCAGCCTCGGGTCAGAGGCCATCGTCTTCTGCGAGAACGGGTTCTCCGTTCACGAGATACGCGGTGAACCAGTCGCGATATTCATGCAGTCTGCGCACAAGCAGCCAGGGCTCGCCGGTCCGTGACAGCCCGTGTGAAGTGTCGGGGAAGAGCACCATCTTCACGGGGGTTTCGTGCTTGCGGAGAGCGCGGAACCACTGTTCCCCACCCTCCAGAGGCGTGCGGTAGTCGTTGATGGAATGGATGATCAGCGTGGGCGTCGTGACTCGGTTGGCCCACACGATCGGCGAGAGCATCATCGCCAGGTTGTAACTCCCCTCTTCCATGCTCTGGAAAGGCCACGGCATTCCGCCGAACTCGTTCTCGACGAGCCCGGACGCATCCGAGACGCCGTAGAAGGAGATCCAGTTCGAGATGGACCGATCCGTCACGGCGGCCGCGAAACGCTGATCATGGGCCGTGATCCAGTTGGTCATGAATCCACCGTAGGAGCCCCCCGTCACCCCCAGTCGCTCGGGGTCGACAATTCCCCGATCGACCACCAGGTCCACCGCCTGGAGAATGTCCTTGTAGTCGTCGATGCCCCACGCGCGCAGGGTCGAGAACTGGAACTCCATGCCGGATCCGGAGGATCCGCGAGGGTTCGTGTAGAGAACGAACATCCCCTCGGCCGCCAGCATCTGGAACTCCGGGAACCAGGTTTCCGCATAGCGCGAGTGCGGGCCGCCGTGAATGTACACCACCATCGGGTAGCGCTGCCCCTCCTGGTAGTCCGCCGGATACACGAGCCAGGCGTCGACATCGAACCGCTCCCCGTCCGGCGCATTGTTGGCGAGCATCCACTCGACCCCGCGCTCGGGGAGCTGGTCCAGCCATTCGCGGTTGTGCGGCACTCCCTGGAATGTGAAGTGCTCGACGCGGGAGAGGCGAACCTGCTCGTTCCAGGCGCTGTTCACCGAGGTCACCTGGCTCGCATTGCTCCCGTCGATGTCCGCCACCCAGACCTCCCAGGGCTCCTCGGCCGTGTTGCGGGCGTAGGCGATCTTCCCCTGCTGGAGATTCATGTCGAATCCGGCGAAGGTGTGACGCCCCTCCGTCACGAAGCGGACCGCCCCACCCCCGGCATTCACGCTGACGAGCTGGTCCTGACCCCCGTACGACGTTGTCCAGAGGAGTTCGCTTCCATCCTGCGACCATTCGATGGAACCGATCGAATACTTCCAGTCCTCCTTCGCGAGGTCCAGCGAAGTGCCAGCCCCGGGCACCGTCACCACCTGAATGTAGGGGTCGGTGCGCTGGGCATCGGTCCTGACGAGGGCCATTCGCCGCCCATCGGGCGAGAGCCTCACCCCCCGGATGTTCGCGCGGACGCGATGGAGTTCTTCCGGATCCCCGCCGTCTACGGAAATCCGATAGATCCCGATCTCGGACGGTTCATCCTCGCCCTCCTCATCTTCCGGCGAGTCCTCTTCTTCCTCTTCCCCCGCGGCCTGGGTCAGGTTCACGGTGTAGAGGATCCAGCGACCGTCCCGAGTGAAGCCCTGAAACGACTTGTTGACCTCGTCGAAGGTGATCTGTTCGGCTTCTTCCCCCTCTGCAAGCCCGTCCGCGGGGATCCTGAAGAACTGATTGAAGCTCCCTTCCTGGGCACCCCCTCCGCCTCCGAACCCTCCCCCTCCCTGGCCCTCCGGCACGAAGGCGAAGGTCCCATCCCGCTTGTAGACGCTGTGCGTGATCACGTAGACGTCGTTGTTCCGCTCGGCTTCGGTGCGCCCGCGGGTGGAGGGATCGGTGGGACCGGTAAGTGCGGGTGTGCCCGACGGCCATGGCTGACGAGCTGACGGTCGAGACGGGGCCGAGTCCGGAGCCGGGGCATCCGCCCCTCGCACGGGTCGGGTCACGAGCGCCCACGCCCCCGACGGATGAAAGGTGAAATTCCCGGTGAGCCCCGGAATGCGATACGCTTCCCCCCCCGGTTCCGTGAAGTTGATGAAGTGCGTTCCCCCTTCCCCACCCCGGGAAGTGTTGAAATGGATCCGTCGGCCATCCGGGGTCCAGCCCGGGCTGGTGGAGTTCACCCCCCGGGTCGAAAGCCGCTGGTGACGGCCCGTCTCGAGATCGGTCCACCAGATGTGGGTGATCCGGTCGTTCTCTTCACGGCGAACCGTTTCGACCGAGTACAGGAGATGCCGGCCATCCGGTGAGAGCGCGGGAGATGCGACACGCTCCACGCGATAGTAGTCCTCCGGCTCGTACGTTCGGGTCTGCTGAGCCACTCCCAGAGTGGGAGCGAGCACGACAAGGGCGAAGCCGGTCAGGAGAGTGCGCATCGGAGCCTGCCTGGGTGTGTCCGGACCCACGGGTCCGGCTCGACTGTCACGGGGCTGTCAGAGTCCGCAAGCTACGCCCCCCCCGAAAGCCCCGTCAACCACACTTCCGCACACGTCGCCTTCCCGGTCCACCACAGGAGCACTACGCGAGATCGTTCCCAGCGTCCGGGAGTTCGGGGTGGATGCAGGCCGCATCGTCATTTCGGGGAGAATTTACACGCGTGGAGACCTCTCGGACAGCGAGCGGGACGTCAGGAAAGGGCACCATGAGCCGCTGCAGTGCGCCCGGGTCCTCGGAGGGAGCGAGCCAGACCCCGCGGGCTTCCGGGGGAAGGATCACCGGCATTCGTTCATGCAGCGGTCGCAGAAAGTCATTGGCCCGCGTGGTGAGAATCGTGAACGTGTTCACCGATTCGCCTTCGGGCGACCTCCAGCTTTCTCGGAGTCCTGCGAAAGTGAAGGGTTCTCCGGATTCCAGGTGGATCCAGAAGGGGATCTTGCCCCGCTCTTCGGCTTTCCATTCGAAGAACCCGTCCGCCGGGATCAGACACCTTCCGACCCGGAATGCGCTCCGGAACGAGGGTTTCTCATGCACCGTTTCGCTTCGGGCGTTGATCATCCGGTTTCCGATCGAGAGCTCCTTCGCCCAGGACGGAACGAGCCCCCAGCGCATCGCCGTCGAGACTGTTCTCCCTTCCTCATGAAAGATCACCGGAGCCTGCTGGGTGGGCGCGATGTTGTAGCGCGGAGCCGGATGGAACAGCCCCTCGATCCCGAGCGCCACCTGAAGCGCCTCCTGTTCGATCGTCAGCGTGTAGCGTCCGCACATTCAATCCGCTCCCCTGTGTCTCGCAAGGAACCCCTGCCGCGGCCCCCGGTACCAGCGCTGGCAGGTCGCTCCCTTGGCAGGGCGCCCCGGCCCATGAGCTTCATGCGCCGGCCCCGCACGGACCCCAACGGCCGATATCCAATGAACATTACCCGATTTCGCCCATGGCTCGCCACGGCGGTGTTCACCGCTCTCGTGAGCCCCGGATCCATCGTCGCCCAGGACGCTCCGGCCGGTGCCTTCCCCTTCGAAAGCTACCGGCTTGAAAACGGGTTGCACGTCCTTCTGGCACCCGACGCCGGTGCTACCGCCGTCGCGGTCAACCTCTGGTACAATGTCGGAAGCCGCAATGAGCGCCCGAGCCGATCCGGATTCGCTCACCTCTTCGAGCACCTGATGTTCCAGGGGTCGGACAACGTCGAGCGGGGCGAGCACTTCCAGTTTGTCGAGCGGGCCGGCGGGAGCCTCAACGCCTCCGTCACGGAAGACCGGACCAACTACTACCAGACCGTCCCTCCCGATCGGATGAACCTGGCCCTCTGGCTCGAAGCCGACCGGATGCGCTCGCTCGGCATCAACGCCGAGAACATGGCGCGCGAAGTCGAAGTCGTGAAGGAGGAGCGGCGCCTGCGGATCGACAACGCCCCCTACGGGAGTTCGCAGCTTCAGATCGGCCATTATGCCGTCTACGATTCGGCGTCGTGCTTCGCGTACGCCCATTCCCCGATCGGTTCGATGGAAGACCTGGACGCAGCTGAACCGGTGGATGTGCGCGAGTTCTTTGCCACCTACTATGCGCCGAACAACGCCACCCTCGCCCTGGTGGGAGATTTTGACCCGGCGGTCGCGCGGGAGCTGATCGCCGAGTACTTCGGTTCCATCCCGCGGGGTGCCGACCCGCCCGTGGCGGAGTGCTCCGACCCCTTCCGTGGGCTCCCGGTTCACAGGGAAGTCCACGATCCCAACGCGACCCTTCCCGGTGTCTGGATCGCCTATGGGTCCGTGGAGACGAGCCATCCGGACGCCCCGGCACTCGCCGTGCTGGCCCGGATCCTCGGTGCCGGGGAAAGCTCGCGGCTCAACCAGCGACTGGTGCGGGAGGAGCAGGCCGCGCTCCAGGCTGCGGCTGGCTCGACGACGCGGCTGGGGCCGGGGATCTTTCAGCTCATCGCCATCGCCAATCAGGGCGTCGAGCCGGATGCACTGATCACCCTGCTGGACGAGGAGATCGAGCGCGTCCTCGCCGAGGGCGTCACGGAAGACGAACTGATGCGTGCCCGCAACCAGGTGCGCGCACAGGTCATTTTCGGGCGCCAGTCCGTCATGGGCCGAGCCGAGGCCCTCCAGTCCGCAAACCACTTCTACGGTGATCCCGCGGCCATCGGCACCTCGGTCACGCGCGTCGAGGGGGTGAGCCGGGATGACGTCGCCCGAGTGGCCGCGACCTACCTCACCCCTTCGAACCGGGCGGTGGTGATCACCCTGCCCGGCCCCGCACCGGAGGAAGACCGATGAGAACTCGAATCGCAGTCGTAACCGGCGCGCTCGTCTCGGCCCTGGCCGCGTCTCCGGGTGCCCTCGAAGCCCGACAGAGCTCGCCGCCTGCACCCCTCGCGGAGCGACCCATCGAGTTCCCGGGTTTCGAGGAATTCACCCTGGACAACGGGCTCCGCGTGGTGATACTCGCCTACGGAACGCAGCCCGTTGCCAGCGTCCGGCTTTACGTTCCCGGAGGGAGTGCGGTGGAGCCGTCCCGGCTCGCCGGACTCGCGGGGATCACCGCAGGGGTGCTGACCAAGGGCACATCGTCCCGAAGCGCGGTCGAGATCTCCGAAGCGATCGAGGGCGTGGGCGGATCGCTCAATGCCTCAGCCTCGCAGGACTTCTTCACAGTCTCTGCCTCGTCTCTCACCGACCACCTCGAGCTCGCATTCGAACTCATGTCGGACGTGGTGATGGACGCGAGCTTTCCGCAGCAGGAAGTGGAGCTCTACCAGCGGCAGGTGCTCTCTTCTCTCCAGGCGCAGCTCGGTCAGCCGCAGGCGATCGCGGCCCGGCGGTTCGCCTCCCTCCTTTACGGCGAGGCACACCCGTACGGCACCCAGGCCCTGCCCGAGACCGTGCGGGAAATCGCGAGAGATGACCTGGTCCAGTTCCGTGACCGGGTCCTTCATGCGAATGGCGCCCTCCTGATGGTCGCGGGTCGGGTCGATCGGGCCCGGGTCGAGGCGCTCGCTCGCGAATACTTCGGTGTGCTCCCCAGCCGTGCGCCGGTCGTGCCGGAGTTCCCCGCCGTCTCGGACCCGGTGGAAGCGCAGATCCATCTCGTGCACCGACCCGGTTCCGTTCAGTCCGTGGTCGGGGTCGGGAACCTGGGAATCCGCCCTGACGACCCGGACTACTTCCCGCTCCTGGTGCTCGATCGGGTGCTCGGCGGCGGTGCGGACTCGCGGCTCTTCCGGATCCTGCGGGAGGAGAAGGGGTGGACCTACGGGGCATACTCCTCGTTCAACCGCCCCTCGGATATCGGCATTGTGACCGTGAACACCGAGGTCCGCACGGAAGTTACCGATTCCACCCTCACGGAGCTGATCCACCAGCTCCACCGGCTCCGCGATGAACCCGTCCCCGCCGAGGAACTCGAAGGTGCGAAGAACTTCCTGGCCGGAAGCTTCCCTCTCCGACTCGAAACCGCGGATCAGGTCGCGAGCCAGGTAGCCACCTCGCTTCTCCGGGGGCTCCCGATCGAGGATGTGACCCGCTACCCCGAGCGAATCCGGGCCGTGTCCGCCGAGGACATCCAGCGCGTGGCTCGCACCCACATCCGCCCGGACCGGGGGATCATCCTCGTCGTGGGCGACGGCAGCCATCTGGTCGATCAGCTCGAAGCAATCGGTCCGGTCACCTTCCTCGATATCGAAGGAAACCCCCTCACCCGCGCCGAAGTGCTTGGAGAGGGTGAAGAGCCTTCCTCCTTCGACGTGTCCCTCCTCAGTCCCCACATCCGTCGCTACGACGTCTATGTTCAGGGGAATCCGATGGGGTCCGCCGAGTACCGGCTGGAGCGCGAGGGGGACGATTGGGTGTCGTCGGTCACGACCACAGTGATGGGAAATGGCCAGCAGACCACGGTTCGCTTCTCGGCCCTCGATTTCACTCCGATCTCTCTGGAGCAGGAAGCGTCGCAGGGCCCCATGTCCACCTCCGCCCAGCTCCGGGTGTCCGAAGACGGTCGGGTGACCGGCACAGTCTCGCTCCCCCCGCAGATGGGGGGTGACAGCGAACTCGACCACCCCTTCCCCGCCGGCACACTTCTTCCGGGGATGGATGAGTACGCCCTCTCGGTTTCCCCTCTGGAGGAGGGAGCCCGGATCTCTCTTCGCGTCCTCGATCTCGGCCAGGGCTCGGTTTCCGTCCTCGACGCCCGCGTCACGGGTGAGGAAACCATCGAGCTCGCAGGGTCCAGCTTCGACACGTGGAGAGTCGAGCTCACGGGGGGTCCCATCCCGATGACCCTCTTCCTCCGGAAAGACGCGCCTCACATCCTCGTTCGGCAGGAATTCATGGGGCAGCCGGTGCGCTTTGATCTGACTCTCCTCGAGGAGCGCTGATTCCTCGATCCGCCTTTCCGGCGGCCTTCCTTTTCGGGGGGTCGATGGCCGCACTCGCTGCCATCGGCCCCCATCGAAGTGCCCTCCCCGAGGCCATTGCGCTTCACACGATGGCTTTCGCGGGGCTTCTCCTGCTCTGGTTCCGACATCGCGATCGTCTGGACAGCACCTGGATTCTGATCGGAGGCGCGGCCGCCCTTCGGCTCCTGTTCCTCCCCACACTCCCCGACCTCTCAGACGACCTGTTTCGGTACGTATGGGACGGGCATCTGAGCCGAATGGGGGTGAACCCGTTCCGATTCGTGCCCATCGACCCCGCGCTGGAAGGAATCGGCGACCCGAGTCTGCTGGCGTCGCTGAACTCCCCGGACTACTTCAGCATCTATCCCCCGCTGTCGCAGATCGTGTTCCTGCTGGGCGGGTTCTTCCACGAGCTGTGGGGGTGGCCCGCCTCGGGATATGCAGTCAAGGCGGGGTTCATGGCCCTGGAGTTCGGAGGCGTGCTCCTCCTCCTTCGCGCCCTCCTGCGTTTCGGCCTCGCGCCGGGATCCCTCGCGCTCTACGCGTGGAACCCGCTCGTGGTCGTAACTCTGGCCGGGAGCGGACATACCGAGGGGGGACTCGTGTTCGCGCTGGGGCTCCTCCTCTGGGGAGTGTCCGCGGCCCGACCGGGGGCGGCCTGGACCGGGTGGGCGCTGGCCGTCTGCTCGAAGGCGATCCCCCTCCTTCTTGCGCCTCTCCTTTTCCTCCACCTCAAGGGACGGGTTGGAACCCGGGCGGCGCTCCGGGGCCTGGCCCTGGGCGGCGCCGTGGGACTGGCGCTTTCCATCCCCTTCTTCTTCCCCGGGCTCCCCGCCCGGATGGCGTCTTCGGCAGACCTCTATGTGCGCCTCTTCGAATTCAACGCCGGCCCCTATCTTGCCATCAAGTCCATCCTCTCCCTCCTGACCGGTGAGGACTGGAGCAAGTTCCTCGGCCCCGCCTTCCGCCTCGTCTTCCTCGCCTCCGCGGTCCTCGTCTGGATGAAGTGGCCCGTGAAGCGCGCGCCGGATGCGGTCCGGGGATTCATGCTCGTGTTCGCGCTCTACCTGACCTTCGCTACCACGGTCCACCCCTGGTATCTGATCTGGGGCCTCGCGCTCGTCCCCTTCACCCCCTTCCTCAGGGGCGCCTGGTTATGGGCCTCCTGGGCCGCGCTCCCCACCTACCTCACCTATACCGGAGCCTCGCACGGGGCCCTCACCGGCCTCTTCTGGGGCGGGGTCGTCGTGGCGGTCCTCTGGGAGACGCGGGACGCGCTGCTGCACCGCCTCCTCCGCCTCGTGGCTGTGAGGAAGGCTCGAGGGATCCGCCCCCACCTGAGGGGCACCCGCATTCTGGATCTGGGTGGGGGAGAGGGGTACGTCGGTGCACGCCTTGCCGGCGAGGGGGTCAACGTGTGCGTGGCCGAAGTGGAGGCATACCGCGGAGCAGAGTTGCCACGAATCCTCTTCGACGGGGAGCGACTGCCCTTTCGCGACGGCGCCTTCGATTCAGTGGTCCTCTCACTCGTGCTCCATCATGCCCGAGACCCGGATCGACTCCTCGCGGAAGCCCTGAGGGTGTCAAGCGGCCCAGTGGTCGTGACCGAGTCGCTCTACCGATGGAGGTGGGAGCGACATCTCCTCGAGTGGGTCGATCGGGGCGTGAACCGGGGGCGCGGGGAGGGGGGCATGGCTCGCGATCCGGAGCCGGTGCGCTTCCGCACGGAGCCCGAGTGGAAAGCGGCGTTCCAGCAGGCCGGAGCCGAACTGGTCCACAGTCGACGCCTGAATCGGGTCGGCCACCGCCACCACCTTTTCGTGGTGGAACCCTGACGCGCCTCTAGCCCCAATACCGTTGCCTTAAGCACGCACAAGCAGCCGCGGCGCGGGGTCCTGACGGACGGTTCCGCGTTGCGGGTTGCGAGACTTGGTGGGGAATTTGCTCATTTTTCGCTTGACGGCTCTGGGGTTGATTCGGCCGCGGC
>JBGTMU010000037.1:0-2130 GCA_041743405.1 Longimicrobiales bacterium
CTGGATCACGCATGGATGCGGGCGATCCTCGCCAGACGGATACGTGACGGCGTGCTGACGCGCCTGATCAACAAGTGGCTGAAGGCCGGGATCCTGGAAAACGGGCGTCTCACGCGCCCCACCGCCGGGAGCCCTCAGGGCGGTGTCATTTCACCGCTGCTCGCGAACATCTACATGCACGATGTTCTCGACACCTGGTTCGAGACTACCGTTCGTCCGCGACTGCGCGGTCGGGCCTTCCTGGTGCGCTACGCCGACGACTTCGTGATCATCTGTGAGCACGAGTCCGACGCCCGGCGCATCTTCGAAGCGCTCCCATCACGCTTCCGCCAGCACGGCCTCGAGCTGCATCCGGAGAAGACTCGGCTCATCCCGTTCCGCCGTCCCAATCGGACGAACGAAACGCAGAGCTGGGACTTCCTGGGCTTCACCCACTACTGGTCGCGCTCGCTCAAGGGGTACTGGATCGTCAAGCGGAAAACCATGCGGCAACGGCTCGCTCGGGCGCTCTCGCGCGTCGACGACTGGTGCCGCCGGAACCGCCACACGCCAGTGCGCTATCAGCACCAACGCCTCTCGCAAGCGGTCCGAGGTCACTGCGGGTACTACGGGATCACCGGAAACGCGCACAGCCTCAGTCTCTTCCGGGAGGGTCTGCGCAAGATCTGGCGTAAGTGGCTGCAACGCCGCTCCAACGCCAAGCGTCAGGGTCGGGGCTGGTGGGACGCGCTGTGTCAGCGCTACCCCATCCCCTTCGCCCGCGCTACTCACTCGATCCTGCGTCGCACGTAGCGAACCCATGCCCTTGAGGAGCCGGATGCGTGAGTTGCGCACGTCCGGATCTGTGGGAGGCCAGGGCTGGCAACAGCCCTGGCCCACCCGATGTGCGCCAGGCAAAGCCTGGAGATGGAGGACCACGAATGACCTGAACGTAAGAAACCATCTCACGGAGTCCTGCGGGTTCGAACCCCGCCCGGACAGGGTTGGTCACCAACCGGAAGCGAGTCTTGCATGGTGCGGGGGCGACCCCGGCTGTGAAGCGTAGACAGCGAGTGTGCGAGCCGTGCTATAGAGCCCCGAGAACAAGACACCCGCGAGGGCCGACGGTGTTGGTTTCCCGGAAGGCTACATCGGGCCGCCGTACGACCTGGCGTTCCGACCTCGCCGGGGTCCGAGAACAGGGCGCGTACACAAGAGGACTCCCCAGGAACCTGGGAGACCTCGTGCTCTCCATGGAAAACAACGGACGCAGACCGTGGGAGACCAAAGCTGCGCAGGCGAGGCGCGCCCGCCGACCCTGCATTGTCAACGGGCGCACCGTGGTACCGCCAAGCGAAGGAAACGAAGTGCGGCGGGACGGCGCACGAGGAGTCAGAGCACGCCATAGTACCGACGAGGACGGGGAACCCGAGCCGCGGGGACCCGGCGGAGGGAAGGGCGTGCCAAGGCATGGAACCGAGACAAGGAACGATGAAAGAGACACAGAGCTCACAAATCATCTCACCGCGATTGCAGCGGATAGCGAAGCTGGCACAGGATCACCCCCAGAGGGCGTTCACCAACCTCGCGCACCACATCGACCTCGACCTCCTGCGCGCAGCCTTCGAGCTGACGCGGAAGGACGGGGCCACCGGCGTGGACGGTGTCACAGGCGCGGCGTACGGCGAGAAGCTGGAGGCCAACCTCCAAAGCCTCCTCGACCGTGCCAAGTCCGGCACCTACCGCGCTCCAGCCGTCCGCAGGGTCCTTATCCCCAAGGGGGACGGACGCATGCGCCCGCTGGGCATCCCTACTTTCGAAGACAAGCTCTTGCAACGAGCGGTCGCCATGGTGCTCGGTGCCATCTACGAACAGGACTTCAAGCCCTGCTCGTATGGCTTCCGGCCCGGGCGGTCGGCGCACCAGGCGCTTCAATCGATCTGGGACGACACGATGACGATGGGCGGAGGGTGGGTGATCGAAGCAGACATCAGGGACTGCTTCGGCTCACTGGATCACGCATGGATGCGGGCGATCCTCGCCAGACGGATACGTGACGGCGTGCTGACGCGCCTGATCAACAAGTGGCTGAAGGCCGGGATCCTGGAAAACGGGCGTCTCACGCGCCCCACCGCCGGGAGCCCTCAGGGC
>JBGTMU010000038.1:0-2345 GCA_041743405.1 Longimicrobiales bacterium
TGTGGGTTCTCTAAACTTTGTCCCCCATTCTCTCTAAACTCTGTCCCCCTCCGGGGGTGAGTTAAGCAGCTTCGGTTTCCGAGTGGGTCTCCGGTTTGAGGTGGCGTGTGCGGAAGGAGCGGCCTCTGAGGAGGAAGTGGGTTCCGCGCTCCAGGATGCGATCGAGGATGGCTTCGGCCAGGTCTCCATCATGGAGAAGCTGGCCGAGAGCGGCCAGGGGCTTGTTGGTCGTTACGATCATGGGCCTGTGCCGAAGATAGCGATCGTTGACCACGCGGTAGAGCACGTTGGCGGCGTCTGGAGCGTAGCTCTGGTAGCCCAGTTCGTCGAGGACCAGAACGTGGGGGTGCACGTACGGTTCGAGCTCCTCGTCGAGCCGCCCCCGGGCGGCAGCGCCGGAGAGCGTGCCGATGAGTTCGTCCGCAGTCGTGAAGCGAGCCTCGAACCCATTTTGGATCGCGCGATAGGCGATGGCGACTGCGAGATGCGTCTTTCCCCGACCGGGCGGGCCGCTCAGGATGACTGAACGTCCTTCTCCCACGAGTTCGGGGCCAAGCAGGCTTCCGAGCATCTTGAGGCGCACGGAGGTCTGGAAGGTGAAGTCGAACTCCTCGACGGTGCGCAGGAACGGGAACCTGGCCTTGCGGACCGAGCGGGTGATACGGGTCTGGGCCCGGTGGGCGATCTCTTCGGCGAAGAGGATCTCGAGGAAGGTTCGGTAGCTCATGCCTTCCTCCTCGGCACGCACGGCGAGCTCCGCGTGGAGCCTACGGATCGTGGGCAGATGCAGGCGCTTGAGCATGGCGTCGAGGTCGGAGTTCATGAGGCCACCTCCCGGGCCGCGAGCTGAACCACGTACTCGGCTCCGTAGAGACGCTGGAAGAGGGCACGCTGAAGCAGGCGCAGGAAAGCGGGCTCCCCGAGCTCTTCCAGCAGAGCGAAGAGCCGTTCGACGTCTCCTTTCCAAGTATGGGGCCGGGCATGGATCAACTCCGTCAAGTAGCTCTCTCCCACGGGACCGAGTTCCAGGATGCGCTCGCGCATGAAGTACAGCCGTTTCCTGGCCCCGGCCACGGCCGCGAGCTGCTCGGCCCGCTGGCCTTGCAGATAGCTGGTCTTGCCCACCTCGGGGAACCGAGGATGCGTCGCCTCGAAGCGCCCTCCCGAGGTCACGATGCGGATGCGATCCACGTAGAGGTGCAGGGTGGCCGGGATCCCGCAGGCCCCCGCTGGCATGGCGTATCGGATCCCCTCGAAGTCGACAAGCGCCGTGGGCCCCACCTGCACGGGATGGCGAAGCCCATAGTGCGCAGGCGGGACCGCGAGCGGCGTCATCCTCTCCTGTTCGAGGACCAGCCGTACACGCGGGATCTCCCTCGTCGCCCGGCAGGGTCGCTCGTCGTTGACCACCACGAGCCACTCGAGAAGCTGCCGGGTGAGGTCGTCGCTCGCATCCGTGAAGCGCCGAGCCCGGAAGAACGATTTCTTCACGAACCCGACCAGGTTCTCGACGGATCCTTTCTGTTCCGGGCTCCGGGGTGCGCAGAGTTCGACGGCGAACCCGTAGTCGATGGCCACCTGAGCCAGCGTCGAGTTCCAGATCGGTCGACCATGCTCGTCCTTGCCGACCACGACCGTCCTGGGCCGGTCGAACACCACCCGTAGCGGGACGCCCCCCGACTGCTCGAAGCAAGTGAGGAGCGCCCGGATCAGCGCCTCCGCCCGTTCGTTCGGGACGATCACCACCCCGATCCAGCGCGAGAACTTGAGCCGGTAGGCGGCGAAGTGGATGCGCTTCGTCCGACCCTCCGGCAACCGAATGTCCACGGTTCCGAAGTCGAACTGGGCGAACTCCCCCGCAACGCCCTCGAAGCGAACCATCAACTCCTGCGGGATCGTCTCGAAGACCTCGTTCCAGATCCGGTAGAACGTGCTCTCCCCGACCACGACGCCCTCTTCACGCACCTGTCGCAGGATCTCCAGGCGGGGCGCCTTGGGGTCCTCTTCCATCAGGGCCCGCACCCGATCGCGGACCTCATCCCCGATCCGTGGGCGGCCTACGCCCCGCTCCCTCCGCGCGGCTGCGTCGTCCGCGCTCTCGATCGCAGCCTCCCCGCGGATCCGCCGCACCGTCCGCGTCGAAACTCCGAAGTGCTGCGCGATCGCGCGGTTGGGCATCCCCGCCGAGATCATCGCCTGGACTGCATGTCGATCCACCATCCTGAGCATCCTCCTTCGCCTCCGCTGTTGGTCCTGAGTGGACGTGCAACGTGAAGGCGAAATCCTACGTGAGTGTTGCCCAGAGGGGGACAGAGTTTAGAGAGAAAACCGGACAGAATTTAGGG
>JBGTMU010000039.1:0-9419 GCA_041743405.1 Longimicrobiales bacterium
GCTCCCGCGCCTGCCCGGAGTGCGCCGCCCCGAGCCTCAGGGGACACGTGTCCATAGCGCAGCGCCCATTCGTTCACAGTCGAAGGCGCGGGAGGCATTCGGCCGTCCGTCATCGCCCCTCCCCGAGGATGGACAGGACGCGCGTGTGGCCAGCGGCCATGGCCTCGTCCACGCGCGTCGGATCCTCGATCCCACCCTGGGCCATGTGAGGTCGTCCGCCCCCCCGTCCACCGCAGATTCCCGCGAGCTCCTTCACCAGGTCCCCGGCGCGGACCCCCCGGCTGATCAGATCGTCCGTTACCACTGCGAAGAACGCTCCCTTGTCGTCCTGCAGTTCAGCCGCCACGACGGCCACCCCGGAGGGCGTGTTCTCGCGGAAGGCGTCCCCGAAGGCCCGCGCATCGTCGGCATCGCGAACTTTCATCCGGACTCCCAGGTACCGTCCCCTGCCGTTCTCCCCGACCCCCGGCAACGGTTCGTCGAGAACCGTCGTCGCACCCCCTCCTCCCGCTCTGCGGAGTTCATCAAGCAGGGCCTCCAGCTCCGCTTTCTCCGAGAGAAGCTGCTCGGTCCTCCGGAGGAGGTTCTCCCGCGGAGATCGAAGGAGATGGCTCAATTCTGCCAGCTCGGATTCGGACCGCTTCAGGCTGGCGAATGCGCCATGGCCCGTGAGCGCCTCGATCCTCCGGACCCCTGCGGCTACGCCTCCCTCTTTCAGAATTCTGAAGAGACCCGCCTCGGACGTATGGGCGAGATGCGTGCCGCCGCAGAGCTCCAGGCTCACCCCGGGGATCTCCACAACGCGAACTTCATCCCCGTATTTCTCCCCGAAAAGCGCCATCGCCCCGCGGGAAAGCGCCTCGTCCTTCGTGACGACCTCCCACCGGACGGGCGCGTGACTCCAGATGGCCCGGTTCACTCGTGACTCAACGGCCTCGATCTCCTCCGGAGTCATCGGCTGAGGGTGTGAAAAGTCGAAGCGGAGACGATCCGGTGTGACGAGAGAGCCCCTCTGCGCGACATGGTCTCCCAGAACCTCGCGCAACGCAGCGTGGAGAAGGTGCGTGGAGGTGTGGTTCCGTTCCGTGTCGCGGCGGAAGTTCGCGTCCACTTCGGCGCGAGCCGGAAAGGGCTTCTCCGCCGTCGGGAACTCTCCCTCCATCCTTCCGAGAAGGAGGTTCCTTCCCTCCGCCTTTCGGACCGTATCGACCTGAACCCGCCACCCCTCGCCCTCGACCTGCCCCCTGTCGGAAACCTGTCCGCCGGCTTCGGCATAGAACGGGTTCTCCTCGAGAATGACCCCCGCTCGCTCCCCCTCCTGCCAGAAGGCGAGAACCCGGGTGTCCGCAGCCGTTTCGGAGTAACCGATCCAGCGCTGATGAAGCTCGGGGGTGAGGTTCACCCATCCGTCCTTCCCCTCGAGTTCGTCGACCTCCCCGCCGGAAGCCACCCGGGCGGCGCGACTCCGTGCCCGCTGAGCTTCGAGCGCCTGCTCGAACCCCTCCACATCCACGCGGCATCCCCGCTCCCGCGCCATGAGTTCGGTCAGATCGAGGGGAAATCCGAAGGTGTCGTAGAGCCGGAAGGCTTCCTCCCCGGAGATGACACCCCCTTCTCCCTCTCCCTCTGCCAGCTCTTCGAACCGGGTCATTCCACCCTCGATCGTGGCAAGGAACCGTTCCTCCTCGCTGCGAGTGGTCTTCAGAATCTGGCTCCGCCGCTCGACCAGCTCGGGGTAGTCCCCGCCCATGGCCTCGACCACGGCCTCGACCACCTCGACGAGGGTGGGCTCCCGCCGCCCCAGAAGATACGCATGCCGGACCCCGCGCCTGAGGATCCGGCGCACGACATACCCGCGCCCCTCATTCGACGGGAAAACCCGATCGGCCAGGAGGAAGGCGACCGCGCGCGCATGGTCCGCAAGCACCCGGAAGCTCACGCCTTCGGAGCCCAGTGGTTCGTACGCACGCCCGATCACACGCTCCACCCGCGCGAGGAGCGGATGGAAGAGATCGGTGTGGTAGTTCGAATCGGCCCCCTGAATCACGGCGGCCAGCCGCTCGAGACCCGCCCCGGTATCGATGGATGGGGCTGGCAGCGGATGAAGCACCCCCTGGGCGTCCCGATCATACTGCATGAACACGAGGTTCCAGAGTTCGATGAAGACGCCTTCCTCGCCGAGTCTCTCGAACTCCTCGGTGCTCGGGATGCCGCGCTCGCCCTCAGGCCTCAGATCGTAATGGAGCTCCGAGCATGGACCGCACGGACCCGTGTCCGCCATCTGCCAGAAATTGTCCCTGTCGCCCAGTCGGAAGATCCGGGTCTCGGGCACCCCTGCGACCTCCTGCCAGAGGGCATACGCTTCATCGTCCGTGTGATGGACGGTGATGTAGAGCCGCTCCGGGTCCAGCTCCAGCTCACCCGTGAGGAACTCCCAGGCGAAGTGGACCGCATCGCGCTTGAAGTAATCGCCGAACGAGAAGTTCCCGAGCATCTCGAAGAAGGTGTGGTGCCGTGCGGTTTCCCCCACCTGTTCGAGGTCGTTGTGCTTCCCCCCCGCCCGCACGCACTTCTGAGCCGTGACGGCACGGTTGAAGGGGAGGGCCTCTTCCCCCAGGAAGACCCCCTTGAACTGGACCATCCCCGCATTCGTGAAGAGCAGGGTGGGATCGTCGCCCGGCACGAGCGGTGAGCTCGGAAGGAGCCGGTGCCCTCGGGCCTGAAAGTAGTCGAGAAAGCGACGTCGGATTTCGGAGGCCTGCATGGACTCCCCTGGAACGGTTGCGGTTCGCGGATCAGTGGTTCGACACCCCACGATTATAACGATTCTCGGGGGCGTGTCCGAGTCGCAGGGATGACCGCATTCCCCGGATTACTCCTCCCCCTCCTCGTTCTCCTCGGAGGATGTTCCGTTCGCACCCGGAAGCTGAAGCGCCGCCCGTACCTTTACGTCTACCTCGTCCATCACGTCCGGGTTCTCGATGAGGAACTGCCGGGCATTTTCCTTCCCCTGCCCCAACCGGAGGTCGCCGTAGGAGTACCAGGCCCCGGACTTCTCCACGACCCCATGCTCCGAGCCCAGATCGATCAGAAGACTCGTGTGCGAGATCCCCTCGTCGTACATGATGTCGAATTCGGCCTGTTTGAAGGGCGGCGCCACCTTGTTCTTCACCACCTTCACCCGGGTCCGGTTTCCGACGAGGTCCTGGCCATCCTTGATGGCACCGATCCGTCGGATGTCGAGACGGAGCGACGCGTAGAACTTGAGGGCGCGCCCTCCCGACGTCGTCTCGGGGTTGCCGAACATCACCCCGACCTTCTCCCGGATCTGGTTCGTGAAGATCACGCTCGTCTGCGAGCGGTTGACGGCCCCCGTGAGCTTCCGGAGTGCCTGGCTCATGAGTCGGGCCTGGAGACCCACATGGGTATCACCCATCTCCCCTTCGATCTCGGCCCGGGGCACGAGGGCGGCCACCGAGTCGATCACGACGACATCCACCGCGTTCGAGCGGATCAGGACCTCGGCGATCTCGAGAGCCTGCTCTCCGGTGTCCGGCTGAGCCACGAGCAGGTTGTCCACATCCACGCCCAGCTTCTTCGCATACTGGATGTCCAGCGCATGTTCGGCGTCGATGAAGGCGGCCACCCCGCCCCCCTTCTGCGAGTTGGCGATCTCTTGGAGGCAGAGGGTGGTCTTACCGGATGACTCCGGGCCGTAGATCTCGCTGATCCGGCCACGCGGCACTCCACCCACACCGATCGCGGCGTCCAGGTTGATGGCTCCGGTCGAGATCGCGGGGATCTGCACCCTCGCACCGTCCACCCCCATCCGCATGATGGAGCCCTTTCCGTGGGCCCTTTCGATCTGGCTGAGGGCCGTGGAGAGGTCCTTCTTCTTCTGGTCGCTTGGTTCCAGCCTGGCCATCGCCGTGTCTCCCTCTGGATCGAGGGCCCGGGGTGTGACCCGGGCCGCATGCGCGGTCACGCGGATCGTCCGCGTGTGTGCCGCAACGAACGTATGAAAACCGAAGAGAAAGCGAAAGAGGGGATCGTCGAGTGGCTTCCCATCTTCCGACGCACGGAAGCTACCGGACGAGGCAGGTCACGGGAATGCCTGAATGGGACGTGAAACGCGGCCTGGGATCAAGCTCCCGCGCCTGGGGGCGGGCCGGCCCCTTCGACCCGGGGGATGCCCCCCCTCGTCCTTTTCTCAGTTCCGGGGATAGTCCACCCGCACGGATACCTCCCGGAACTCGTCGAAGCTCTGCGTCACAGCCCCGCCAGGCCATCGGAATTCCGCCGAAGGCTCTCCCGTCCGATAGATCGACGTATACAGGGTGCCCCACCCCTTCTGGAACTGGGCACTGTAGAGTGGAGCCCGGAGAAACCGCTGGATCAGCGAGGGAAGGGTCTCGCTCCCGTCGGCCAGAAGCTCTCCCAGGTACTGCTCGCGCTCGAGACTCGCGGTGGCTCCCGCGTACTCCTTCCACTCCACCCGCCGCTGGTGATTGGTGGCCAGGGGCCGCTGCGTCACAACGGGGGGCCGATCCGGCGAAAGGAAGAGGGTCGCGAAGGCGCCGGAGCGGTCCACGACGGTCACGTTGTAGGCCATGTGCGTAGGCACCCTTCGAAGGACCTTCACCGCCTCCTTCGTCGTCTCGCAGACCTCGAGGACGTACCGGAGAATCAGGGGCATGCCGAATCCGTCACCCACCGCCCGCCGTCCTCCGAAGGCCAGGGACGCGGCGAGACCTGAATCATTGACCCCGTCCAGCACGCCCCACATGCAGTCGGACATCGCGATCACGCCCCGGCCGCCCCACTCGCTCTTCAGCGTGACTCCCTCGCAGAGGGTGGGATCGTAATCGTAGTTCCGGACCAGGGCGGGCTCCTCCCCGCGCCACACCCCCTGGGAGCAGGCCGTCAGGAAGGGCGGGGGTCGGTAGAGGCTCAGGAACCGGGCGGCGACATCGCCCCCCCCCGCGAGTTCCACCAGTTCGTCGTAGGTGGATTCCAGCTCGGGCATATGGGTCCGCAGGGACTTCCGACATGTGAGGTATCCGGGGCGCGCCGCATCTCCTTCGCGCAGGTACCACGCCCGGTAGGCTGGCCAGAAACGGCGGAACAGCGCCTGCCACTTCTTTCCCGGAGAGACCTCGTCCACTGCCGTGAAGACCACGCTCGTGGCCCGGGGCCTCACCCGGGCAGACGGCGCGTCGCCCGGCGCGGGCGACGCGTTCAGCAGCGCCCGCTCAAAGGATCTTGAAATTTCCCACCTCCATGAACTGAGCCGTGGCCGGCTCCGCCTCGGGATCGACCTGCACCGAGTCGTACTGTCCCTGGATGCCGTCGATCCAGGCCCGTGCCCGATCGTTCAACTGGTGGTCATCGGTCATGAGGCGTCCGGGGGTGATGAGAATGCCCAGGTCCGCGCCCTTGTAGCGGTAGTCCCCCTCCTTGCTGATCCGGAGGAAGAAACCACGGTTCTCTTCCTCGACCGTGCGCCGGTGCGTCTGGGATCTGAGGAACTCGATATGACCGGAGTCCGTCATCTCCCACACCCCGGAACGGGGGGACCGGGTGATGTGCTCCACGGTATCCCGGGTATGCTTGATCACGAGCTGGCTCCAGGAATCGATGTTTTCCGGAGAGGCCCACCTCGCATTCAGCTCGTCCACGTCCAGCTCGAAGTCCACATCGGACCACTCCAGGAGGTGGAAGAGGAAGAGTGGAGCATCCGCATGCGCGAAAGAGGCCAGGTTCGTCATGGCGCTGGCGCCGGTGATACGCGGGTTCACCTCCCCCAGGTAGACTTCGTCGGTGTCCAGGTCCGTCAGGAAATCCAGCTCGAAATAGCCCCGGTACCCCATCTTCCGGAGTTCCTCGCCGAAGTTGACCGTGGCCTGCCGGGCCCGCTCCCGGACTTCCTTGGGAAAGGCATCGGCAAAGACCTCGTTTCCGCACCAGCCCCCGCGGTAGGGGGTGAGTTCGGGAAAGCCCACCAGCTCGGTCATGAGGGGACCCACGATGGTTCCGTGCCGGGTCACGCAGGCCTCGAGCGCCGATCCGCGGCACCGGATGCGCTTCATGACCTTCACCTCGCCCTTGTCCACGATCTCGTCGGCGTGGCGGTTCCAGTCGTCCTCATCGGAGATGAAGAATGTGGTGTGCCCCGAGTCGCCGAACGCCGTCTGGATGACCAGGTCATCCCCGAGGTCGCCCGCGACTTCCCGCAAGTTCTCATAGCTGTCAACGCTGCTCAGAATGTTGGGCACGGAGGGTACTCCGGCCCGATCCGCGATCCGGGTGGCCGAAATCTTGTCATCCACTTCGCGGCGCAGCTCGGCCGGTGGAAAGCAGACCTCCAGCCCCAGCTCCTTGCAGAGCGCCTCGGTCTCCTCGTCGAAGAAGAGAAAGATGGCTTTCCCCCCCGGACCCCGGGATCCGATGAAATCCACGACCTCCTTGTGTTCGAGGAGGTAGTTGTTGATGTCCTCGATGCAGGTGAATTCCTGGTGGGGCTTCTCCGAGGGGACGAACACGTGGGGATGCTCCCCGTCGAAGCAATCGATGTAGTTGATGAAGTGGAAATTCCGGACCCACTCGTCCATCCCGAGCAGGTTGAAGTTGGTGGCGCTGATGAAGTAGGTCGGAGCCTGGTTCCGGAAGAAATACCGTCGGATATCGGAAATCCCTTTCAGAATGGGGGGAGCTCCGGCCCCGTGAGCGCCGTCGTCTCCGTTGGCCATCTCCGGTCCTTCGAAATGATCGGCCCGGTCCTCGCTGCGTGCATCCGCCATGTTCAATTTCCCTGTGCTTGCGTGAATTCGTCGTCTGTTTCCGTTGGTTTCCCCGGCTGAACGGTCGTTCCGGTGGAAGGACGGGAGGGCGGCACGGCCGCGGGCCTCCCCTTCTCCGTCGTACGCTCCCCGTTCATCGCCTGACCATTCGCTCCCGCATCCTCCATCTGCAATGCGGCTTCTCGGGCCCGCTCGCGCTGCAGTGTCTTCACGGCCTCCGGTCGGAAGATCCGGAGCCCGAACTCGGGGCGGTACCCGTGGATCTCCTTCACGTCGAGCGCCCTCAGATAGGCCAGGATCTCCCGGCTCATGACCTGTCCCGGCACGAGGACCGGAAACCCGGGTGGATAGGGGGTCACGAAGGAGGCCGACACGATTTCCTCCCCCGCCGCCACCCGGTCCTCGAGGGCGCCGTCCAGCGTGACGTGGTCGCAGGACTCGGCATCGTACGCCATGAAAAACGCCTTCCGCATGTCCCCTTCCGGAGTGGTGCTCTCGGGGTGAGGGAGAAACGCCCGGTGAAAGCGGCTGAAGTTGGGGAGGGGAGGGAGATGCTCGGTGAGGGAGGCGACCCGCTCCCGATGCAGCCGGGCCGAGGCATGGCTCTGATGGTCCAGCTTCTCATCGAGATCCCGCGCGATCCGGGTCAGCGCCTTCACGAGGTGTGCGGCAGTAGCCGGAGTCGTCCCGATATGAGTGAGGAAGAGCACCGTGTTCCTGGACGTCTTGTTCACCTGGATGGCGAAGCGGTCCATGAGCATCTGCTTGAACTGATCCCCGTCCAGCCCGGTGCGTCCCACGTGGAGCGTGATCCGGGTAGGGTCCAGCGTGAACTCGTCGGAATGCCAGGGCGGGGTCAGCCGGGCCCACCCCACGTCGGGGTCGAAGTAGTACGTGAGTCCTGAGGGGCGGTGCGCCTCCGGGATCATGTCGCTGGGCCCCAGGACGCGGAAGTAGCGACGCAGGAGCGGATCCGTGTGGATCCGCTCGCGGAGGGTCATCGCGATCTCCACACTCTCCTGGACCAGCGCGAATCCTTCCAGCTCCACCTGACGGCGTCCCATGTCCAGCGACGCGAGAATGGGGTAGTTGGGCGAAGTCGAGGTGTGAGTCATGTATGCCTCCTCGAACGCGTCGCTCGCCTTCTGATCGAAATCCTCGTCCCGGATGTGGATCATGGAGCCCTGCCGCAGCGCGGTGAGGGTCTTGTGCGTGGACTGAGTAGCATACACGCGGACCCTCGCCTGGTCCGGGTCCGGAAGAAGGCGGTTTTCGATCCAGCCCTCGTCATCGTCGGGGTCCCGGTCGTGGAAGTCGGCCTTCCAGGCCCGATATTCCTCCCGGTACGCCTCGCTGCGGAGCCGGACCTCGAGGCGCCGGGCCACTTCCATCGCCGTCCGTCTCCGCAGAACGGGATGGAATCGCCCATACGCGAACCACGCCTCGTCCCACACGAAGACCATGTCCGGCTTGATGGCCAGCACCTCTTCCATGATCCTGCCCGGATCATAGGTGATCCCGTCGAAAGTGATATTCGTCAGGAGCAGCATCTTGACCTGGTCCAGCTTTCCCGCTCTCCGCAGTTCCAGGAGCCGCTCCTTGATCTCGCGGAGGGGGACGCCTCCGTACATGGAGTACTCGGAGAGGGGATAGGCGTCCAGGTAGACCGGCAGGGCCCCGCTCATGATGGCCGCGTAGGGGTGCGACTTGTGACAGTCGTGAGCCAGAAGAACGATGTCTCCCGGACGGATCAGCCCCTGCATGACGATCTTGTTCGCTGTGGAGGTCCCGTTGGTGACGAAGTAGGTCTTCTTCGCGCCGAAGGCCCGGGCGGCCATTCCCTGGGCGGTCTTCAGAGGTCCGTGGGGTTGCAGGAGGGAGTCGAGCCCCCCGGTGGTGGCCGAGGTTTCTCCCGTGAAGCTGCTGGGGCCGAAGAAGGTCGCCTTGTCCTGGATCCAGTGGGACTTGAGGATGGACGTTCCCTGCCCGATGGGGAGGGCGTGGAACACGCCGTTGGGCTTGCGGCTGTAGCGCTGAAGGGCCGTGAGGAAGGGGGTCTCCGCCCGGTCCCCCACACCCTTCAGGATGCTCAGATGCAGTTCCCGGTGGTAGTTCTCACGGTGGAAGAGCCGGTCGAAGGCCTCGGTCTCCGCACCTGCCACCTGCTCGGGAGGGGAGTCCGTGACGAGGAAGGCGTCCAGGTCGGGGCGAAGCTCCTTCAGAATGGGACCCAGGCGCCGGCTTCGCTCACTCCCCACCAGGGATGCCACCGCATCAAAATCCTCCTCCAGGAGATGTTTCGCCTCGGGGGTCAGCGCCACTCCTCCGCCCCTGGACCGGAAGGGGAAGACGTACCGGATCACCACGGACTGGATGTCCCCGTTCAGGAGCACCGCCGCCACCGCGTCCTCGAAGGAGCGCACCACCACAAGTTCGTAGATGAACTCGTCCTCCGGGGTCCGGAGCGCCCGGATCTCCCGCCGCAGGTTCGACGCCTCGTCCGGGGTGAGGTCATCCACCACCAGGACCTCGAAATAGGGCCGGGACTCCGTGTGGGTCCCCTGGTCCACCGCCTCCACCATCTTCGACACGTTGACCAGGTCGGCGTACTCACACAGG
>JBGTMU010000040.1:0-14857 GCA_041743405.1 Longimicrobiales bacterium
GCGCGCGGGGCGGGGGGCGGGGAACGAAGGGCCGCGCCCGTCGAGGTGGAACTCGGAGTCGGCTTCAGGGCGGTCACGGCTGGCCTGAGTCACACCTGCGCGCTCGCGGCTTCGGGTGAGGCCTACTGCTGGGGAGCGAACAGCCGCGGGCAGCTCGGGGACGGCGGCGGCTCGTCGCGAGGCCGCCCTTCTCCAGTAGCGGGCGGGCGGAGCTATTCGAGACTCGCGGCGGGCTGGGACCACACCTGCGCACTCACCTCGGGGGGGGCCGCTTACTGCTGGGGCGCCAACGACTCAGGGCAGGCAGGGGCCAGCGGGGGAAGCGCCCCGTCACCCGTGCCGGTGCCCGGGGAGGGCGGGTACTCCGAGATCGCGGCGGGGGCGACCCATAGCTGCGCCCTCACCCGGGAAGGAGTGGCTTACTGCTGGGGAGACAATCGTTTCGGGCAGCTCGGTGACGACGCTTCGACGGGGACTTCCCAGCCCAGCCGGGTCCTCACCTCCGAACGGTTCGTCCAGATCGCGGCCGGTGCCGCGCATAGCTGCGGAGTCACCGCCGACGGCCGTGCCTTCTGCTGGGGGAGAAACCAGTTCGGTCAGCTCGGTAATGGAAATACGACGAGCGCCTCGTCACCCGTGGCCGTCGCCGGGGCCCTTCGGTTCTCGTCCATCGGTGCCACCGGTTCGCATACCTGCGGCCGCACCGATACCGGAGCCACCTACTGCTGGGGCTACAATGTGGAAGGGCAGCTCGGAGACGGTACCCGTGCGAATCAGAGTTCCCCGGTCCGGGCGGCTTCCCCGTGAGGGCCGGACACAGGACGAAGCGGCGAAGCGGCGGACGGGGCCCCGGTCGCAGTTCCCGGTCTGGACCTGCTCCGCGACACACCCTATTATCCCGGTCCTGGCCGATCCGCATGCCATTCCACTCGATTCCTGAAGGGCGAATGATTCCAGCCCCGACCGCACGGCAGCCTTCAGCTTCACCCGGAGTCGTACTGCTTCTGCTCGTGCTCAGTGCCTTCCCTTCCGATCTCGCCGCGCAGGACCTCGCAATCAAGCGCCAGGTTCCGCAGGGTGAATCGCAGAGGTGCTCCGTTGGTCTCCTTCAGCTTCCTGCTCCTGCATCGGAGGATGCGGCTGAGGCCAGGCGCCTCGCGGGGCTGGCAAGCCAGGCCGGGATCCTCGGTGATCTGGAAGAGGCTCGGGAACTGCTCGTGAGGGCTTCCGGACTCGATCCGACGGATGCGCGAGTCGCGTATCTCCTCGGGCGGAATCTGGAGGAAACCGGCGATGGCCCGGGTGCGGCGCGTCAGTATTGCCGCTACCTGGAGCTGGACCCCCAGGCCGCGGATGCCGTCGAGGTGAGGGCTGCAATCGAGCGACTGGCGGCTCCTGCGGCTCCGGCGGTCCCGGAGCGTGCGGTGCTGGCCTTCGAGCAGGGGATCTCGAGCTGGGACGACCTGAGGATGGCCGATGCGGAAGCCGCGTTCACCGCAGCGCTGCGCGAGGCTCCGACCTGGGCCGCACCCTGGTTCAATCGCGGGGTGGCTCGTCGCGGGCAGGGCCGGAGCGCCGAGGCGGCGGAGGACTTCGTCCGCTACCTCGAACTGGAATCCGCGGCCGCGGACGTGCGTGACGTCCTTGGAGTGATTCTTGCGATGCGCGAGCCACCCCCCAGAGGTCCCAGCGCCGGAGTGGCCTTCTTCGCCGGGTTGATTCCCGGTGTGGGACATTTCTACACGGGGCGTCCGGTTCTGGGTACGGTCGTACTCGCCACGGCTGCCGGGGCGGCCGCGACCGGTCTCCTGATGAAGGAGCGGACAGTCGAGTGCCTTTCCCGCCCCTCGAACGGCGACGTGTGTCCCTCGGGGCAGGTGGCGGACGAGTCCGTTGAGCGTCCGTATCTCCTCCCTGGTCTGGGCGTGGCCGCCGCAGTCACTCTGATCGGGGCCATCCACGCCGCGCGGGGTGCCGCAGGATCGGTCGACTTTGATGCGGGAGATGGGCGCGTGGCGGCCACCCTGCAGATCCTTCCCCTTGACTTCGAAACCCGGGGTGGCGACGTGCGCCTCTCCTGGCTTCGCCTCCGGTTCTGACGGCGATGTCTACTGTGCAGCGGCTTCGTAACGCGGTGTCCCGGATCGGTGGCCTCTTCCCGGCGAGGAGTTCGAACCGCCCGGCAGGACGGCCCGTCCTCTTCCTCGTCGTGCTGGCAGCGGTGGGAATAACGGTAGCCGCATGCGAGAGCGTGATCATCCAGGTCATCCCCGTGCAGACGGTTCAGATACTTCCTTCCGCCGCGCAGATCGATGCGGGGAACTCAGTCTCCCTGCAGCTCCGCATTGAGGACAGCCAGGGGAGGGCTCTCGGAAATCGTGAGGTGAGCTGGTCCAGCAACTTGACGAGTGTTGCGACGGTAGATGGCGCCGGGCTCGTCCAGGGGGTATCCGAGGGCGTCGCCACCATCACGGCGAGCGTGGAGGGGCGTCAGGCCACTTCCGTGATCACTGTGCGCGGTCTCCCGAGAATCGGTGTGAGCGCGCAGGTGGTGAACCTCTCGGTCGTCGCGGGTGCCGCGGACACAGACCAGGCGCAGGTGGTGGTCACGAACGCCGGGGGGGCGACCCTTGGGGGACTGACCGTCGGAGTGCGCTATGAAGGTGTCACGGCGGGCTGGCTGACCGCCAGCCTGCGCGGTGCGATCGCTCCCACGGTCCTCGACCTCAGCGCCAGCTCCGCCGGACTGGCTGCCGGGAGTTACCGAGCGTTTGTCGACGTCGCATCGCCGGACGATTCGAACTCGCCCGTGACGGTGACAGTGAATCTGGAAGTGCTGGCGGTGAACCCGGCCCCGACCCTCACCTCCGTGAACCCCTTCGCGGGCGTTCGTGGGGCGACGCTGGATGTTCAGGTAACCGGCTCCGGATTCGTCCCCTCGGCGACCGCGGTCAGTTTCGGTCAGGGGGTCACGGTTCTCGAAACCTCGGTAACCTCGCCCAACGCGCTCACGGCGAGGGTGCGGATCGAAGAAACTGCGGTGGTCGGACCCCGTGACGTGCAGGTCACGAACCCTGCTCCCGGCGGGGGGATTGCGATACTCGCCGGTGCGTTCGGGGTGGCCGAGACCGGAAACCCGGCGCCAACGCTTGCGGCCGTCGACCCGGCCGAGGGAACGCGGGGGCAGACGCTGGACGTCACGCTGACCGGCACCGGGTTCGTGGACGGCGTGACCGCGGTCAGTTTCGGGAACGGGATCTCGGTTGACCAGCTCGTATTCGTGGGAAGCACGTCCATCACCGCTACCGTCGCAGTGACTGCGGGCGCAGGGGTCGGCCCCCGCAATGTGACGGTTACGAACCCGGCTCCCGGCGGGGGGACGGCGACTCTTCCCGAGGGATTCCTGGTCGTCCAGGAAGACTATCCGCAGCCGGTGCTGACTGGAGCCGCGCCCGTCTCCGGCGCTCGGGGCACCACGCTGGGAGTGGTGCTCGGCGGGAGCGGATTCGTGGCCGGCGTGACGACGGTGAGCTTCGGCGCGGGCGTCACAGTGAATACGGTGACGGTCGAGTCGCCTACACGGATCAACGTCCAGATCACGATCGCCACGGGCGCAGCGGTGGGCTCCCGGAACGTGACGGCCACGAACCCTGCACCCGGGGGAGGAACGGGAACCCTGATCGCCGGCTTCGAGGTCACGGCGGCGGCCGATCGACCCATGCCGGTCATCACGGGAATCGCACCCGATGAGGCGCCCAGGGGAACGACGGTGGATATCGCGCTCACCGGCGACGGTTTCGTGAGCGGGGTGACCACGGTGAGCTTCGGGCCCGGCGTCTCGGTCGTGTTGACGGTGGACTCTCCCACCTCGGCCACCGCCCGGGCGACAATTCAGGCGGATGCTGTGATCGGGCTGCGCGACGTGGTCGTCACGAATCCCGCACCCGGAGGCGGAGTCGCGACCCTCGAGGACGGGTTCGAAATCACGATGGGTGCGGACAATCCTTCTCCCGTGCTTTCCAGCATCGACCCCTCATCCGGCGCCCGCGGGACGACGATGAGCGTGACCCTGACCGGGACCGGCTTTGTGGACGGGGCTACCACGGTCAGCTTCGGCGACGGGATCGCGGTCGTGGCCGTGGATGTGAACTCGTCCACATCCATTCTGGCGACGATCACGCTCGCGGGCGGGGCTGCACTCGGCGCCCGCGACGTGACCGTCACGAACCCGGCGCCGGGTGGAGGCACCTCCACGCTCGTCGGGGGGTTCACTGTGACTGAGCCCGGCAATCCGGCTCCGACGCTCACATCCGTAGCGCCGGGAACCGGCTCCCAGGGCCAGACACTCCAGGTCGTCCTGACCGGGTCAGGGTACTTCGGTGGAATCACCACGGTAAGCTTCGGAGCGGGGATCACGATCGACCAGGTGACGGTCACGAGCTTCAGTTCGATCACCGTCACCATCACGATCAATGGCGCTGCGGCCCTGGGGGCGAGGGATGTTACGGTAACCAATCCGGCCCCGGGCGGAGGGAGTGCCACCCTTGCGGGGGGCTTCGTGGTGTCCGCCGAATAGTCCCGGCTTGCACGCTCTTCATGAGTTCGGATCCGACTCGTTCCCAATCGGGCATCCTGCCCGAACTGCTTGACAGACCATCCTGAGGGTATGTACTTAATGTCATCGAAATCCTGCGGAACCTGCTTCTCTTCGAGGAGGCGTGCGACCATGTCCCTTTCACGTCCACTGACGTCCGTGCTCTGCGGGCTCGCCGTTTTCCTGATGGCCGGGCCGCTCCTGGGGGCGCCGCGGCAAATCGACAGAGCGGGGCACGATGGCAGCCTGCCCCCGGTGAACTTCGTCGGCATCGGCGAGGGGCCGATCTGGGGTCCGGAGGACGAGGAAGAAGAGGAACTTCCGGGGACGACTGCCGCCATCCTCGATGAGCTGGTCGGCGACCCGGTCTTTCGCGCGTCCCGCCGTCTTTCTCACGGCGTGCTGGCCTACAACCGCTGGGTTGGAGAGTTGCCGGAAGAGGCGTTGAGCGTTCGCCACACGGATCTGCTGCTGGTGAGAGGGCTCCTCGCGGAGCACCTGGTAGCTCGCGGAGTGAGCGTCCCCGCATTCCCCTTCGCTTCGGGAGAGATCGCGGAGGCGAGTGGACTCGGAGGGAGTGAATACACCCGGGAAGACTATCTTCTTCCTGAGCCGTTTCAGGAGGGGGACTACGGATCCTGGAATTGGATTCTACCCGGACTGAGCGCATCGGCACCGAGTGGGTTCGGGCTCGAGTGGGGCGAGATCTTTGCCGCGGCGAGCTACCAGCACCGCGTACGCTACGGCCCCAAGGACACGGGCCGCCGGTTCAATGATGGCGCCGTCGCGATCGGGTTCGGCGCCGGCGATGGGGAGCGCCTCGGACTTCAGGTTGCGATCAACTCGTATAGCACCCTCCGGAGTGGCTTCGGGGATCGCATGGGGGTAAACCTCCACCTCCATCGTCGGTGGGGGCAGCGGTACAGCTTTGCCGCAGGATGGGAGTCGGTAGGCGCGGCGCGAATCACGCGGCAGGACACCGGCCAGAGCCGGTACGTGGCGATCAGCCGCTGGTTGACGCCGCTCGGGGGAGATATGCACAAGCCCTTCGGGCTGGGGATGGTGACACTGGGGGTCGGGGACGGTCGTTTCCAGACCGAAGATCGCTGGGTCGCCGGGAAGGATGGGGTGGGCGTCTTCGGGAGTGTGGCTTTCCGGGTGCTCCCCCCTGCTTCCCTGGTTGTGGAGTGGACGGGGCAGGACCTTCTCCTGGCGGTTTCCGCCACCCCCATCAACTCGCAGCGCCTCGTGATCACGAGTGGCTTCACGGACATCACCGGTGCGGCGGGCGACGGAGCTCGGTTCATCGTGGGAGCGAGCTGGGTTCTGGGTTTCCGGCAGCAGGATCGCTGAGAAGGACGGAACCCCCACGCGGCTCGAGGGTTCGGATGACGCTCTGATCTCATCCGAGCCCTCGGCCATCGTGATTGCGGGATAAATGAATATTACAGTAATCGGGACCGGTTATGTCGGCCTCGTGGCTGGCGCTGGCCTTGCCTACTCCGGGAACGATGTCGTCTGCGCGGACATCGATGAGGGGAAGATCCGTCGCCTGAACAAGGGTGAGATCCCCATTCACGAGCCCGGACTGGATGGGCTGGTCGCCGACAATGTGGCGGCCAGGCGGTTGCGGTTTACGACCGACGTGGAAGAGGCAGTCCGTTCGTCCCGCATCATCTTCATCGCCGTTGGAACCCCCCCTGGAGAAGATGGCTCGGCCGATCTCCAGCACGTCCTTGCCGTCGCGCGCACGATCGGCCGCTCCATGGATGGTGAACGGATCGTCGTCACGAAGAGCACAGTGCCCGTCGGCACGGCCGCCCGGGTCCGTGAGGCGATCGAGGCCGAGACCGATCACCCCGTCCATGTCTGCTCGAACCCCGAGTTCCTGAAGGAAGGGGCGGCGGTCGACGACTTCCTGAAGCCCGACCGGGTGGTGCTCGGCGTCGAGGATCCAGCGATCGCGGACGAACTCCGGACCCTCTACGAGCCCTTCGTCAGGACGGGGAACCAGATCATCGTGATGGATGTGGCATCCGCGGAGATCACCAAGTATGCCGCGAATGCGATGCTGGCCACCCGGATCTCCTTCATGAACACGATCGCCCGGCTCTGTGAGGCCACCGGCGGAAACGCGGACCAGGTGAGGATCGGAGTGGGGAGCGATGACCGGATCGGCCCGAGCTTCCTCTTTCCGGGAATCGGGTACGGTGGGTCGTGTTTCCCCAAGGACGTGGCGGCCCTGGCCCGGACCATGTCGGAACTGGGCGTCGACAGCTCGATTCTCCAGGCGGTGGAGGCCGTGAACGGACAGCAGAAGCGCTGGCCGCTCCGGATCCTCACGGAGAGGCTCGGTGCGGACCTTTCAGGTCGTCGGATCGCGGTCTGGGGGCTCGCGTTCAAGCCCAACACGGACGACATGCGCGAGGCGCCCAGCCTCGTGACGATCCAGGGGATACTGGAGCGCGGAGGAAGCGTCGTGGCGCACGATCCGGTCGCGATGGAGGAATGCCGGACGCATCACTTCGGAAATCGGATCGAGTACGCGGAGTCGAACTACGCTGCCCTCGAAGGGGCCGACGCCCTGGTGCTTCATACGGAGTGGCACCCGTATCGCAGGCCGGATCTCGATCGCATGCGCACCGCGATGCGGGGGAACCTCCTGATCGACGGCCGGAACATCTTCCCTGTGGCAGCCGTGCGGGCGGCGGGCTTCGAGTACCACTCGGTCGGTCGACCGATCGAAGAGGCTTCTGCCGCGCTCGTCTGAGCGCAGGTCTGTCGTGGCCGGAACCATCCTCCTCACCGGCGCGGCTGGATTCATCGGGTCGCACTTCGCCGAGCGGTTGATCTCCCGTGGTCATGATGTCATTGGCCTCGACCTCTTCGATGCCTTCTATGACCCGGCAATCAAGGAGGCAAACGTTCGCCGCATCCGGGATCTTGGTGGCAGCTTCACCCTGATTCGGGGCGATATCCGTGATGGAGAGCTTCTTCGGGAGCTTCCCGACTCGATCGATTCGATCGTCCATCTGGCCGCGCGCGCGGGGGTGCGCCCATCCATTGCGGACCCGCTTCTCTATACCGACGTGAACGTGCGCGGGACGCAGGAACTGCTGCACCTCGCGGACCAGAGAGGGATCCGACGTTTCGTCTTCGCCTCCTCGTCTTCCGTATATGGAAACAATGAGAAGGTTCCGTTCTCCGAAGACGACCGCGTGGATCATCCGATTTCGCCCTACGCGGCTACAAAGAAGGCGGGCGAGCTGATCTGCCACGCCGCGAGTCACCTCCAGGGAATGGACTGCATCTGTCTCCGATTTTTCACGGTGTATGGCCCCAGACAACGGCCCGACCTCGCGATCCGGAAGTTTGCGCGGAAGGTATTGACGGGGGAGCCCATCCCCCGGTTCGGCGACGGCAGCACCGCTCGTGACTACACCTTCATCAACGACATCGTGGATGGAATCGAAAGCGCCCTCGCCTGGACATCGCGCGTCGGATCCTCCGGAGGGGCGGGACGGTTCGAGGTCGTGAACCTCGGTGAGTCGCGCACGATCACCCTCAATCGGATGATTCAGGTTGTGGGAGAGGTTTTCGACAGGATCCCCCACGTGGAAGAGCATCCCGAGCAGCCGGGAGACGTGGCCCGCACCTTTGCGGATGTCTCGAGAGCGCGGGATCTCCTCGACTATGCTCCGAACACGGAGTTCGAAGATGGAATGCGCATCTTTGCCGAGTGGTACCTGAGGGAAGGGGCCAGGCAGGATGGAGTTGTATGAGGAGTCGCCAGCTCCGCGCCAGCAGGCGGCGAGTGGCGGATCCGCCTCAGCGTCCGTAGTCGTCGGAGAGGCGTACGATGTCGGCTTCGTCCGAAGGATGATCCGGGTCCTCATGCCTCCAGATCTCCGCGACGGCGCCCCATCCGTCGAGCCCGAGGAGCCGATGACGGTCGCCAGCCCCGATCCGGACGCTTTCGCCCAGCGCGAGCTTCCTGGTCGGAGGCTGCGAATCCGAAGGGCTGACGGACACTCCCACTGCACCGGCGATCACCCTCCAGATTTCCGATCGGCGGTGATGGTACTGCCACGAAAGCCGCTGACCAGGTGCGACCATAAGGATTTTCGGGCTGAGCCTCACTCCCGCCGGAAGTCCCGCTGCTTCTCCATTCGGAAAGAAGTCTGCGAGAAACCTCTCGCACTGGGCTTCATCGATCACGAAGAAGCCTCCCCAGGGGCGGGCAAGGTCCGCCTGGATTACGCGGAATCCACGCTGATCGAGAAAGCGGGATGCGGCCGCGAACGCCTCTGTCCCCGCGGGGCTTTTCGGGAGTTGGAACATGATCTCCGTGGGAAGTGGCGTGTCGCGGGACTCCATCATGCGGGGCCCCCTGATGCGGGACCCCATGATACCCAGTCCTCGGTGACCTGGCTATGGTCACCACTCCCCGCCTTCCTCCCCGCACTTTCGGATGTTCAGCAATGCGTATCGTAATCACCGGCGCCGCCGGATTCCTCGGATCACACCTTGCGGACTCATTCCTCGACGATGGACACCGGGTCGTGGGAGTCGACAACTTCATCACGGGCACGCGAGCTCACATCGACCGGCTGGGTGAGCGCGAAGGGTTCTCCTTCATCGAGGCGGACGTCTCGAGACATATCGACATTCCCGGACCGCTCGATGGCGTTCTCCATTTCGCCTCGCCCGCGAGCCCCATCGACTATCTCGAGCTTCCGATCCAGACGCTGAAGGTTGGAAGTCTCGGAACGCACAACTCGCTCGGACTTGCGAAGGCGAAACGGGCCCGGTTTCTCCTCGCTTCCACCTCGGAAGTCTACGGCGACCCGGCGGTCCACCCTCAGCCGGAGAGCTACTGGGGGAATGTGAATCCCGTGGGTCCGCGGGGGGTCTACGACGAGGCGAAGCGCTTTTCCGAAGCCATCACGATGGCCTACCATCGCACGCATGGACTGGATACCCGGATCGTCCGGATTTTCAATACCTACGGACCCCGCATGCGCCCCGGCGACGGGCGGGTCGTATCCAACTTCATCGTTCAGGCGCTGCGGGGGGAACCGCTCACGCTCTATGGGGATGGACGGCAGACCCGGTCGTTCTGTTATGTGGATGACCTTGTCGCTGGAATACGGCGACTCTTCGACGGTCCGACGCACGATCCGGTGAACCTCGGAAACCCGGACGAATTCACGGTGCGGGAACTGGCGGATGCGGTTCTGGAAGAAACCGGTTCCTCCTCATCGCTGGTCCATCACCCGCTCCCCGCGGATGATCCGAAGGTGCGGCAGCCGGACATCACCCTCGCACAGACGCTCCTCGGATGGAATCCCTCGGTGGGGCTCCGCGCAGGACTCCGAAAGACGATCCCCTACTTCCGGAAGCTCGTGGATGAGAATGACGCCACGAGCCGTTCGCTGGTCTGACCGAGCGTGACCTTCGCGCTGAAGAAGCTGATCGGAGCGCTGCTCTCGCCGGTCACCGCCGGGGTGCTCTTTCTGATCCTGGCCTTCGGGCTTTCCCTGACCGAACGATTCCGGCGGCTCGGGCGATGGATGCTTGGCACCGGGCTCGCGCTGGGCTGGATTCTGGGGACGGTCCCGGTTGCAGATGCGCTGCTCGGTCCGCTCGAGAAGCGGTATCCCGCGGTGATCGAGGCGCCGGCCAACGCGAGCGCCATCCACTGGATCGTCGTGCTCGGGCACGGCCACAGCTCGGATACCGGTTGGCCGGCGCCTGCCCGGCTGAACGATGAGGCGCTGTTCCGGCTCACGGAGGGGATCCGCCTGTCTCGCCTCCTCCCCCACGCGCAGCTAGTCCTGTCCGGAGGTGGGAACGGCGAGATCTCACAGGCCGAAGCGTTGAGGGAAGCCGCACTGGCGCTGGGAGTCAGCCCCGAAAGGATCCACCTGGAACCCACTCCGCGGGATACCGGCGAAGAAGCGGAGCGCATGGCGGCGTTGCTGGAATCAAGAGATTCGCTTGACGAACCCTTCCTTCTCGTGACATCATCGGCGCATATGCCGCGATCGGTTCGTCATTTTCATGCACGGGGGTTGAACCCGGTCCCCGCGCCCGGACACGCGTATGTGAGGAGCCGTAGAGACTTGGCGCTTCGGGACTTCTTTCCGACCGCATCCGGTTACCGGAAGGTCGAGCGGGCGGTGCATGAGTACCTCGGGATGATGTGGGCCGGCCTCACGGGGGAAGCATGAGCAGCAGAGCGAGAAACCCGAGAACCTTTACTTATTGTGCACAATAGGGCACGCGACTATATTCGACGCGGATTCTGACCGGAAGAAGGGGGTCAAAGGTCTTCTTGTTCCGGTCGCGGGGTCGGTCAGGTTCGCTGGCTGTATCCGACACACGTGTTACCCGAAGTTCAACCATACTCAGGAGGCTCCATGAAGGGACGATTCATTCTGGCCATCACGGCCGTCGGCGCCCTCCTCTTCACGGAGGCGGTAGAGGCGCAGCCAGCCGGAGCAATCGAGGTCGGCGCGACCGGGCGTTTCTCCGTCTATGACAGTGAAGTGGGGGTTGAAAATGCGCTTGCGGGTGGAGGCCGATTGGGCTTCTTCTTCATGCGGAACGTCTCGCTCGAGGTTGAGGCAACCTACTCCGAGCCGGAACTCACGGACCAGCCCGGGTGGCAGGGCCGCACGTTCATCTCGCACGAGCTCTATCAGGGGCGCCTCCTCTTCAGTCATTGGATGAGTGAGCGGGTGGCACTGCTGGTTGGAGCCGGTGTCGCATACGACCACTATTTCCGTCCCCGCGTGGTGGGGATCCGGGGAGCCGGCGTAGGCGGGCTGCTCGGCTTCCGCTACGCTCTCTCGGACCGGTTCTCCGGGCGCGTTGAGGCCATGGCCTACTACATCAACGAGGACGACGACGGGTTCCCGGCTCCCCGGCCGACTACCCTGAACATGGGCCTCCAGGCGGGCCTGTCCTACATCCTCCGCGATCGTGAGGTCGTGAGGGAGGTTCAGCTTCCGGCTCCGCCGCCGGACACCATCACCGTGACCCGTGAGGTCGAGCCGGCGCTCCCGCAGGGCACCGCCACTCAGCTCTGTCTGGCGACGGGTGAGACGGTGACGGTGTATGTGACTCCGCAGGGTGACACGCTGGTCGGGCCTCGCCGGGTTTCGGTCCGGCAGCTCGGGCCGGGCGTCGCATTCGCGGGTGAATATGCCGAAGGACGGAGCTGGTTCACGAACGATGAGCCCGTGCTCTTCCAGGAGCGGAGCTACCAGCAGGCGGGTGGACAGGTGAGCATGAACTGCGCGAACCTCATGCGCGTCGGCGAGTTCGGCGGCGTGCCGCTCTTCGCGGACACCGGTGCCACGAGCCCCTACGCTCGGCTGTACGTGCCCGTGCGGCCTGGCGTATGGCAGGCCTACGAGACCAACCTCGCGGCGGTTCGCGGTTCCTGATCTGCAGCGTGGAATGCGCTCCGGGTGAAATGCCCTGAGTGCTGAGGATGGAAACGCCCGCCCCGGAAGGCTCCGGGGCGGGCGTTTCCACTTTCGGGGAGGTACAGGAAGGGAAGCGCTGACCTCAGAGGTACTCGCGCATCCCGTCGAAAGCGTGGTCAACCCTGGCCTCGTGACCTAGCCTCTCCAGGATCTGTCGGGTCAGACTCAGCTTGTTCTGCAGAGCGGTATCGTCGTGCAGTGGATCATGGTGCGTGACGAGCCAGCGCGGAACGCCGGCGAATTTCATGAGGAGGGCGGCGTTGGAAATCGAGCTGTGTCCCCAGCGGATTCGGCGGAGATACTCCTGGTTGGTATACTGAGCCTCATGGATGGCAAGGTCCACACCTTCCATGAAGCGGATGAAGGTTTCACAGGGCTTGACCAGCCAATGGTCGCGGTCGAGATCGCGCGGGTCATCCGTGTGGCCGAGAAGGAACTCGTTGTCGGGCACCCAGGCAATCCGGGTTCCCGCGATTTCGATCTTGTATCCGACGGTGGCTCCAGGATGCTCCGTGAACTCGGAGGTGACCTTTGCCGGACCGATCTCCACTCCGCCGTCCGCCATCGAACGAAACGAGATGTCGGCCTGCATGTCCTCGATCTGCACCGGGAAGTAGTCTCGATCCAGTTGACCCCGGAAAAGCGAAGCGATGTCCTTTCCAAAACCCTCTGCGGCGTGGATCGTGATGGAGAATCCGGGGGCGTAGGCAGGGGCGAAAAAGGGAAAACCCTGGATATGATCCCAGTGGGTGTGGGTGATGAACAGATGCACCTTCCTGATCGGACTCCCGACCAGATCGAGCCCCAGTTCCCGAATGCCCGAGCCCGCGTCGAACACGAAGATCTCATCTCCCTGACGAATCGCCATGCAGGATGTGTTCCCGCCGTGACGGACGAAACGGGTGCCCGGAGTGGGGATCGAGCCGCGCGTTCCCCAGAGGGTAAGTTCGGTCCGCAGAGGATCGAGCCCGGGGAGGAATGCCGAACCGTCACGACCTGTCATGAGAGATTCCGTAGAGGGTACCGGGCCCCGGAGGGGTGAGCGACACGCGCCTCTCGGTGTGCACGAGATTACGGGAGGGTACCTGTTGGAGGTCGCTCCTGCAACCATATCGTGGCAGGTTGTTGAATTGCCGGAGGATCTGATCATTCCCCGTCGCGCACAGGAAACCCGATGACCCATATCGATGGCCGTACCCTCACACTCGAGACGGTGGAGGCGGTGGCTCGCGGCAGTCTGGTCGAGCTCACGCTTTCACCGGAAGCCAGGGACCGGATCATTGCTGCAAGAACGACCGTCGAAGAGGTCCTGTCGACCGGACGGGTCGTCTACGGCATCAGTACGGGATTCGGCCGTCTGGCGGATGTGGTGATCCGCCGGGAAGACCAGGTCGAGCTCCAGCGCAACCTGCTGCGGAGTCATGCCGCCGGCACGGGGCCGCTCCTTTCGCGGGAAGAGGCGAGGGCGATTCTCCTCCTGAGGGCGAACGCCCTGGCGCACGGGAACTCGGGATGTCGGGTCGAAGTCGTCGAGCGCTTCCTTCGAATGCTCGAACTGGACATCACTCCCGCGATTCCCGAAGCGGGCTCCGTCGGGGCATCGGGGGACCTGGCACCCCTCGCGCACGCGGGTCTCGTTGTGATGGGAGAAGGAGAGGTCCTGGGCTACGATGGGGAAGCGCACCCTTCGGCCCCTGTCCTGCAGGCGGCGGGGCTCGCTCCCATTCCCCTCGCCGAGAAGGAGGGGCTTGCTCTCATCAATGGAACCCAGGCCACGACGGGACTCGGTGCCCTGGCCCTTCTCCGGGCCGAGCGGGCACTCGATACCCTCGAGGTTGCCGGTGCCATGTCACTCGAGGCGCTCATGGGTACCCCGGATGCCTTCAAGGAGGAAGTCCACCTGGCCCGGCCCCATCCGGGGCAGCTTCGGAGCGCTGCACTGCTTCGGGAACTCCTTGCCGGATCGGAGATCCGGGAATCCCACAGGGAGGGGGACCCCAGGGTGCAGGATGCGTATTCGCTGCGCTGCATGCCGCAGATCCACGGGGCGGCGAGGGGCGCACTGGGGTTCGTGAGGGAGGTGCTCTCCATCGAGATCAATTCGGCCACCGACAACCCCCTGATCTTCCCCGAGAGCGGTGATGTGATCAGCGCCGGGAACTTCCATGCGCAGCCCATCGCTCAGGCGCTGGACCTGCTGTGCATCGCCATCGCGGATCTCGCCGCCGTGAGTGAACGCCGGATGGAACGACTCCTGAACCCGGACCTCTCCGGGATGCCTGCGTTCCTGACCCCGAAGCCGGGGCTGCACTCCGGATACATGATCCTTCAGGTGACGGTGGCCGATCTCCTGGGGGAAATGCGGGTGCTCGCGCACCCTGCCTCGGTGGACTCGGTCCCCACGAGTGCGAACCAGGAAGACCACATCTCGATGGGGATGGGAGCCGCGCGGAAGGCGCGGAGGTCGGTGGACCTCTTCGAGAGGGTCGTGGCGGCCGAACTGCTGGCGGCCGCTCAGGGGCTCGAGTTTCGAGCTCCGCTCCAGCCGGGTCAGGGGGTCGCGGCGGCCTGGCGAGCGATTCGTGAACGCGTGGCGCCTCTCACGGACGACCGGCCACCTGCGCCCGACCTGAGGGAGGTTCACCGGATGGTGGCCGACGGACAGCTCGTGCCTTCGGGGCTCCTGCAGCCCTGATTACGGCGATTACGGCCGTCTTGGCGGAGCCGCAGGAGGTCGCGCGCGCGCCGGTGGTGCGGCTGGCCGGGC
>JBGTMU010000041.1:0-3500 GCA_041743405.1 Longimicrobiales bacterium
CCCGGTCGTCGGGTTCCCCAAGTCGGGCGGGACCTGGCTCTGCCGCATGCTCGCCGACGCGACGCGCCTGCCCTTCGCCCAGGTCCCCCTGCTGCCCGTGGCGATGCCCTGCGTGCTCCACGGCCACTGGCGCTACCACCCGCGCCTGCGGAATGTCACCTGCACCGTCCGCGACGGACGCGACACGATGGTGTCGTTCTACTTCTATTGCAAACTGCAGCTCGAGGACACCGGATCACCCCGACTCCGACGCATGTTCGAGCGGCTCTACGGCCCTCATGCCGACCTGGACGACACGCACGCCAACCTCCCCCGCTTCATCGAGGAGATGTTCGAGCGCCCGATCGGGACCCGCCTGAACTGGGCCCGGTACTGCGAGGAATGGACGGACCGTCCGGGCGTCAGGATCGTTCGGTACGAGAGCCTGCTCGCGGACGCCGCCGGGACGCTCGCCGACCTGCTCGCCGCGCACGGACGCCACGCGGAACCATGGCGGGTCCGATGGTCCGTCGACGGCAACTCGATGCGACGCGAGACCGGTCGCGAGCCAGGCCAGGAAGACCGGCGCTCGTTCGTGCGCAAGGGCGTGGCCGGGGACTGGCGCGACCATTTCAGCAGCGAAGCCCGCGAGGCGTTCGCGCAGCGCGCCGGCGGAACGCTGCTCGGTCTCGGGTATGAAACAACCACCGACTGGCGTCGCTGGGGCGGCCAGGCCTAAGCGCGGTAGCCGTGCGCGAGGTCACCGGAGAGCGGATCCCCGTAGTCCCCGTAATCCTCGTATCCGGCGTAATCCTGCCCCTCCGAATACCCGTAGCCCTCGTCGGTTTCGTAGACCCCGCTGTGCATCGCGTGACGCGTCATGTATGCGCAGATGTTCGAGTAGATCATGATGAAGCAGAGGCCCGGTGAGACGCGCGAAACCATGTAGCCCTCGAGCACCGCGCCGGCGAAGTACATCGCGATGACGCCCACGGAAAGATCCAGTATCCGTCGGTCGTCAAGGCTCAGCCGCGAACGGACCCGGACCGCCCGGAAGCACTGCGCCGCCCCGAACAGCGTGGCCAGCACCGCCAGCATGAACATACCGATCCCGAAGGCCGCGAAAGCGTAGAGCCAGCTGTTCTCGCTCTTCTCCGCCTCGACCAGACCGGCGCCGAACAACGGGTTCTCCATCCCGGTCGTGTAGAGCTTCCACCACGCGTAGCTGCGCGTGTTCTCCGTGCTCGCCAGGCGCTCGACGCCGATCTCGATCCCGGTGAGCGAAACCACCATTTTGAAGCCGATGTACGCCAGAATCAGGCCGATCGGCGCGAACAACGCCGCGCGCCCCAGGCGCGTGTACAACACCGCGGCCATGCCGATCAGGGCCATGCCCATGCCCGTCCGCGAACCGGTCCAGACCAGCAGAAGCAGGTTGGTGCCGAACATCCCGATATAAATGAAACGCTTGAACTTCCCGGTGTCGTTGAGCATGAGGAACAGGTTGCCCACCGTGAAGAACGCCATCAGCACGCCGGAGTGCTGCGGGTTGCCCACGAGCCCGACGAACCGGAACTGGTTGCCCGAGGTGACGAACGTGGGGTTGACCAGCATCTGGACCGCGCTCATGCCCACCCAGACCATGTTGATGATCAGCAACGCGCGGAGGATCAGCCGGATGTCGCGCACCTCGTTCACGACGACCGGCACCACCAGCAGCAGCGGGACCAGCGTCAAGGTCGCGTAGATCATGGATTGAAAGCCCGAACTCACCCCCTCGTGGTGCAGACGCAGCAGTGAGGAGTAATACCCCATCAGCACGAACACCACCAGCAGCATCGAGAAGGGTTTGCCCCGCGCGTTGCGGAACTGGATCAGGCACACCGCCAGCGTGAGCGCCCCCCCGATCATGAACAGCAGCGAGCGACGCGACTGGAGCGGGAACCAGACCGTCGGCAGCGTCCGGCCCGTCCAGTCCGTCGGCAGCGCCATGCACGCCGCCAGCAGCATGATACCGAAAGGCACCAGAGCCCCCCACCGCCGCCCGAGACCCATCAGATAGACCACAAACAGGACGACCCCCGCGAGCCCGGCCAACCCCATCGAGACCGCTTGCAAGTTCATTGCCCGCCAACTCCTATCATGCACGCCGGACCGACAACACCATATCGGCTCAACCCGCACCCCGGTTCGCCCGATTCCGGGATCCAGGACCGACGGATACCCCGATGAGACCAAGACGCCGGACCGGGGTCACCCGGATCCTCTCGAACTACGCACGCCTCTTCTCGACGCTCCTCATCGGCATCGCCGTGGTCCCGCTCACCATCGCGTGGCTCGGAGACGACGCCTTCGGGCTCATCGCCTTCCTGGGCGCCAACATCGGCCTGGCCGTGATGTTCCGGCAGATCATCAATCAATCGCTCGTCCGAGAACTCGGGGCTGCCTACCACGCCGGCGATGCGGCACTCGCCAGATCATACCCTGCTATTTTCCGTATATCACTCGTCGCCGCGTTGCTGAGCGCCGCCGCATTCGGCGTGGTCATCCTCGCCATGCCCCTGTTCAATATCCCCGATGAGTTCCGGACCGCGGCACGGTGGTTCGTCGTCAGCCAAGGCGTGCAGAGCGTCGCCGTGGTCTTCCTCGCACCCGTCCTGAACATGTATTTGGTGTCGGAGAGATTCGTCAGCTACAGCATCTGGTATGTCGCCGTCCGGGCGACCAACATCGTCTCGGTCGTCGTCCTCGGCTACGTCATCACCATCCACGACGCACCGCTGGGCCTGCTGCTCCACGGCATCCTCTGGTCCGCGCTCTCCGTGCTCGGCTTCATCATCGCAGCCGCCCACATGGTCCGCCTGGACCCCCGCCTGATGCCCACCCTGCGCACGCCCGAGGAAGGCGCCGTCCGCGAGGTGCTGGGCACCTTCTCCTGGAACACCGGCGTCCAGATCGCCATGAACCTCCACGAGCAGGTCCCCCAGTTCCTGCTCAACATCTTCCTGGGCACCGGCGCCAACGCCGCGTGGGGCGTCGGCTTCCGCCTGGTCTCCTACATCCGCATGATCACCACCGGCATGCAGTTCGGCTCCGACGCCGTCAGCGCCCGGCTTGCCTCCGAGCCCGACGCCGACCTGGCCCGGTCACGCCTCCAGCGCCTCGTCGCCCAGCAGACCCGCCTGACCGGCCTGGTCTCGATCCCCGCCGGCGTGTTCGTCTTCCTCTACTGCTTCCCCGTCCTGCACCTCTGGGTCGGTCCGCGGCTGGAGGACTACGACGCCACGATGGGCATGGGCGTGGTCATGGCCCGGGTGCTCTCGGTCGCGCTGGCCGCCAGGGCCGTGTCCGACACATGGATCCTCGTCCTCTACGGCGCCGGCTTCGTGCGCCGCTACGCGCTGCTCATCATGGCCGGCGGGCTGCTCGCCCCCGCGACCGCGATCACCCTCATGCTCACCCTCCCCGACGAGTGGCGGTTCATCGGCCCGGCCGTCGGCTACGGCGTGGCCTTCATCGGC
>JBGTMU010000042.1:0-7973 GCA_041743405.1 Longimicrobiales bacterium
CACCCCGACTTCGGTGGAGCAGGTCTTCGGCACCCCCGTAATTCCGGTGCTGAGGCGCCGCGCCGCGATCCGCCCCGCCCCGGCCTCCGGAACCCGTGCCGTCGCGGACACGATGCCGCTCCCGCCCGCGCCGGAACTCCGGATCGGGGGAATGATGTCGCCCGCACTTCGGGTTCCGGAACCCCCGGCCGGGCCTCCTGCGTGGAGTGAGGGTGATCGCCGGATCCTCAACCAGGAGCTGACCAGCAGCTGGATCGGGATCTCCTATCCCATGCCGCGGGGTTCACCCGAGATCCTCATGCAGTTCCTCGCGCACCTCGTGACGGAGGCCATGAATCCGGTTCCGCCCGGCCCGGGCATCTACACCGCCGAGGCGAAAGTCCAGGAGGTGCGGGGCGCCCCCGTCCTCGTCGTCACGGCCACGGTCGACCCACGGGTGACCTCCCGCTGGGAAGCCCGGATTCTCGACACCCTGGAGGAGCTCGCAGTGTCCCCACCCGATGGCGCCTTCTTCGAACTGACCCGGCGGCGTTTTCGTTCCGGGCACCTCCTGGCGCTGGATTCCCCGGAGGCCGTGGCGCGCTGGCTCGCGGATAATACGCGGAACGATGGGTCCGTTCCCGAACGCGAACATGAGCTCTGGCGCCTCGATCAGCAGGGGGTCCGGGATCTGGCTTCCGCGCTGGGGCCCCCGCGGATCCTGATCTACGGTCCGGTTTCCATGATGACCCCCTGATTCGAGCCGGCACCGCGCTTCCGGTTCGCGGTCGCTCTTGATGGCAGAGGTGTCCCTGTAGTACCTTGCCCCGTCTCATCCCCAACTCAACTTGTCCCTGGAGCGTGACGATGAAGCGAAGTCTCCTGTCCACCGCGGCCTTCCTCACCCTTGCGGTAGCCGCGTGCGGTCCCGCCGAACTCACGGTGAATGTGGAAGTTGAGCTCATGGACCCCGAGACCGGTGAGCAGATCACGCGTGCAATCGAGGATCTCGAGGTCCAGCTCCTCCCCTTCGACCGCGACGCGATCTTCGACTCCCTGACCCAGGCCGCCTCCCGGCCCGAGCCACAGTTCCCTGCCGAGCTGATCGCCATGCGCGATTCCATCCAGGTCGCCCAGGAGGAGTGGCGGACGGCCGAGAGCGAGTGGCTCGCACGTCGCGAGCGCCTCGAGCAGATCACCCGTGAAATGGCCCGGTACAACCAGGCGGAGCCCCGATACCGCGAACTCTTCCTCCAGTTCGGCCAGCAGGAGAGCGCCTATCTCGCGGCAGAACGGAGAAAGGACACCGCCTTCGCCCGTTTCGACGCGCTGCAGCAGGCCGCCTTCACCGACCTCGAGGAGGCCCGGGTCCAGATCGAGAACTGGGAAGACGAGGCGTTCGCTTCCTACGGAGAGGTCGTTGCGGCGCGACTGCGGGCCTCCCGGGGCGAGATCCTGGCCGACACCACCGATGCGACCGGGCGCGCGGATTTCCAGGCGAGCCCCGGCGAGTACTGGGTCTACGCGCGCTACCGCCTCACGAGCGCGGAACTTTACTGGAACGTGCGTGTGAACCTGGAGAGGGGCGAGCCCTTCGAGCTCCGCCTCACGCCGGAGAACGCCCTGCGGCGCGAAGTGTTCTGATCTGACACGGTCGATCCCACGGGACCAGGCCGTCCCATCGGACATTTCAGGAGCCCCGGGGCCGTTTCGGCCCCGGGGCTCTCGCGTTGGGTGACCCGGGAACCATTCCCCCTGGATCGAGAAGTCTGAGGAACCCTTGATGAGCGAGCCCGTGAAACTCTCCCCCTCCCCCTATCTGAATGTGGATGAAGAGGGGATCGCCCAGATTCGCTTCAACGACCCCTCGCGGAACGCCAACGTCCTCTCCGAGGGTGTGATGCGCCGCCTCTCGCAGGTGATCGGCGAGATCTGCGAAGGGATCGAGGCCGGAAAGGTGAAGGGGGTTCTCATCCGAAGTGGCAAGCCCGCGTCCTTCATCGTGGGTGCGGACATCGACGCGATCGCTCAAGTCGAGAGCCCCGACCAGGGCGCGCTGGCGGCGCGACTCGGCCAGACCATCTACCGGGAGCTCGAGCTGCTCCCCGTCCCCACGGTCGCTGCGATTCACGGCGCATGCATGGGGGGGGGCACGGAAATGGGACTGGCCTGCCGATACCGCGTCGCATCCGATCACCCGAAAACGCGGATCGGCCTCCCCGAGGTTCAGCTCGGGATCCTCCCCGCCTGGGGCGGCACCACGCGACTCCCCCGACTCATCGGACTCCAGGGGGCCCTCGACCTGATCCTCACCGGGAAGAAGCTGGACGGGAACCGGGCCAGGAAGGCGGGGCTCGTCGAGGCGGTTTTCCCTCACCCGATCTTCGAGGAGGCGGCGCTCGATTTCCTGAGGAAGCGAATCGCCGATGGTCCCATCCCCACCGGTGCCAGCTCTCCACTCCCGATCCGCCTGCTCGAAGCGACCCCCCCGGGGCGCCGCATCATTCTCTCGATGGCCCGAAAGAAGGTCATGGCTCAGACGGGCGGGAATTATCCTGCGCCGCTCCGGATTCTGGAGGTGATCGGAGCTTCGGCGGGCCGATCCCTCGAGAGGGGATTCGAACTCGAAGCCGAGGCGGCAGGAGAGCTTCTGGCATCGGGTGTGTCCAAGAACCTCGTCCACATCTTCCATCTCCAGGAAGCCTCGAAGAAGGGGACCGGACTCCCTGCGGGGGCCGAGCCCCGCAAGGTGGATCGCCTCGGCGTCGTGGGGGCGGGGGTCATGGGAGGAGGGGTCGCTCAGCTCGCCGCGAATCATGGCATCCAGGTGCGGGTGAAGGACATCCGGCATGAGGCGGTCGGGCAGGCGCTCGAGCATGCACAGGGGCTCTTCCGGAAGCGTGTGGAACGCAGACGAATGTCCGAAAGAGAGGCGGAGCAGGCGATGGAGAGGATCTCGGGCGGGATCGACTACTCGGGGTTTGGATCGCTCGACCTCGTGGTAGAGGCGGTGGTCGAGAAGATGGAGGTGAAGCGGGCGGTCCTCGCCGAAGTGGAGGGAAAGACGTCCCCGGGATGCATCCTCACCACCAACACCTCGACCCTGTCGGTCGATGCGATGGCCGAGGCCCTCGCCCGGCCGGAGAACTTCGCGGGAATGCACTTCTTCAACCCCGTGGACCGGATGCCCCTGGTCGAGGTGATCGCGGGGGCCAGGACGTCGCCCGAAGCCGTGGCCACCGTGCACGCCCTCTGTCTCCGCATGGGCAAGGTCCCTGTCGTGGTGCGCGACGGTCCGGGATTCCTCGTGAATCGGATCCTCGGCCCCTACCTGAATGAAGCGGGACACCTGCTCGCGGAAGGCGCTTCGATCGAGGTCATCGACCGCGCGGCTACCCGATTCGGCCTTCCCATGGGTCCGCTCCGGCTCATCGATGAGATCGGCATCGACGTGATGCGCCACGCTGGCGAAGTGCTCCACCAGGCGTTCGGCCAGCGGCTCGAGCCCGCCGCTCCGCTCGTCCGGCTGGGCGACACGAAGCGCCTCGGGAAGAAGGGCGGATCCGGGTTCTATCGGTACGAAGGGGGGAAGGAGCAGGGTGTGGATCCCACCGTCTACGGAGAGATGGGGCTGTCGATTCCCGAGGACGAGGGCCCCATCTCGATCGATGATGTCCGCGCAAGGCTGATCCTCGCCATGATCAACGAAGCCGCAAGAGTTCTGGAGGATGGGATCGCAGCCTCCGCGGGCGATGTGGACCTTGCGATGATCATGGGGACGGGCTTCCCCCCCTTCCGGGGCGGCCTCCTCCGCTTCGCGGATGACCAGCATCCGCGGACCCTCGTCAAGCGGATGGAAGGGCTCGCGGTGACGCTGAGCGGGCGTTTTCAGCCAGCCCCGCTCCTGAAGACCCTGGCGGCGGAGGATCGCGAGTTCTACCAGGCATTTCCGGATCCGGGGAAGTGACGATACCCTCGATTATCGGTGTCATCCCGGCCGCCGGCCGCTCCACCCGGATCGGAAACCCGAAGCCCCTGCTCGATGCGAATGGTCGCACCTTCCTCGAGCGCGCGGCCACGGCGCTCCGGGAGGGCGGCGTGGAGCGGATCTTCGTGGGCGTGCGGGAACCTCGCGGCCCGATCGCCGCCCTCGCAGGGCGACTCGGAACCGAGGTCCTCGTTCCCGACGATCTCGAAGACGGTCCGATCGCCTCGATCCGCGCCGCGCTGCGGGCCTCGGACGCGGAAGCGCTCGTCCTGCTTCCAGTCGACTTCCCCCTGGTTCAGCCCTCCACGGTCGCGTCACTCCTTGCCTCCTTCGCCACCGCCCGGAGTTCCCTGATCCGACCTGAATACCGCGGAAAAACCGGTCACCCGGTTCTGTTCGGTGCGGAGCACTTCGCTGAACTGCTGGATGACGACCTGGCTGAAGGAGCACGGTCCGTGGTGGATCGGCATCGGGCCCTCGGGGAAACCATCGAAGTGGATGACCCCGGAATCCTTGTAGACATCGACACCCTTCCCGAATACCGGCGTCACTTTCCCGACTCGTGGCGCAAGCGGTTCCAGAAGTGGTGACTCCGCCTGTGGACGCCCCGCTCACCGCCCTCGGGGCCGCCGAACGGGCGGAAGCCGCCGGGGAGGCCGGCGAAGGGATCGTCCTCGCACTCGTCCTCGACGGGGAAGCTCGGGGAAAACGGCGATCCGTGACCCGGACCGAGACCGCAGGGAACCTGGGGGAGCGGGCGCTGGAGGAAGAGGTCGATGCCCTCTGCCGGGAGGTGCTCGGCGGAAAGCTCTCCCCGGGCCCGAAGGGGAGGGACGCCGGAACGCGCGCCCTCTCCGACGGAACCCGGATCTATCTCGAGCGTGTGCTCCCGGTTCCCGAGCTGATCATCGTGGGAGCCGGGCACCTCGCGGCTCCACTCTCCCGGGCGGGTGCCTTCCTCGGGTTCCGGGTGGTGGTTCTCGATGACCGGCCCGACTTCGCCCGGGCCGAGCGCTTTCCGGAAGCCGACGCGGTCCGGGGGGTGTCCTTCTCGGATCCCTTCCGTGACACCCCGACTCACGGGGGGAGCCACGTTCTCCTGGTGACCCGGGGACACCGCTACGACTACGAGTGCCTCCGCATCCTCCTCGCCCTCCCTGTGGCTCCGGCGTACATTGGGCTGATCGGGAGCCGTCGCCGCGTGCGCGCCACCTTCCACCAGTTGAAGGAAGAGGGTTTTCGAAAGGAGAGCCTGGGCACCGTCCGGGCGCCGGTGGGACTCGACCTGGGTGCCGAGACTCCGGAAGAAATCGCAATTGCGGTCGCGGCCGAGCTCGTGCTGATTCGCCGCGGCGGCACGGGGAGCCCCCTCACCGCAGTGGAACGGGTTGCCGAGCGCTACTTCCCCGACGGATCCGACAACGAGGACAGGGCGGAATGACGGTCAGAGGAACGCAGGGGGAAGCCGATCGGGTGTTCCGCGCCCTCTCCGAACAGATCGCCGCGGGGCGGCCAGCCGTCCTCGCCACGATCGTGGACACCCGCGGCTCGACCCCGCGCAAGGCAGGGGCCCGGATGCTCGTCGGCCCGGAGGGGATCCTGGCCGGAACCGTGGGGGGAGGGTGCGGCGAGGGCGAGGTCCTGGAGGCGGCGCGAGAGGTCATGATGGATGGGGTCCCCCGGATGGTTCAGGTGGACCTCACGGAAGACCTCGTCTCCCTCTCCCCCGCAGTCTGCGGGGGGTTGCTCGACATCTGGGTGGAACGGGTGGAGGGTTGAGAGTCAGTCCACGATCTGCGCCGAACAGAGCCGGCTGAGATCCACGAACCCTCTCCGCTGAACCTCCGGCTCTTCCTGGAGAAGGTCGATCAGCCGCTCATGGCGGTCCACCGCCTCGGCCGGAATCTGGATCTCCTCGTGATGGTAGGAGCCTTCGTCCACGAAGAGGAGTCGGACCGTGGCCCGGGCGCCGCTCAAGGCGTTCCCCCCGGGGCCGCACCACTTTCCGCCGATGCATCGGCGGAGTCCGCCGCAGCCGCGCCCCCAAGCCTCTCGAGCCCTGCGTTCACGATGGCCCGAATGGATTCTGGATTCGCCCACTCGTTCACCTGCTGGGCCCCACCCTCTCCGGTGTTCACGATCACCCAAGGCGTTCCTCCCACCCCGAGCCGCTGTCCGAGCATCGCGTTCGCGCTCACGACCTCTGCGTGCCGATCGCTGCGGAGGCAGGAGCGGAAGTCCCCGCGGTCGATCCCGATCTCCCCGGCGTAGTCTTCGAAGGCCCCGACCGGATCCGCCATCCGCGACCAGGACATCTGGTTCTGGAAGAGCACGTCGTGGTAGTTCCAGTAGGCGTCCTGGTCGCCGGCGCAACGCGCCGCGCGCGCAGCCACGTAGGCATTCTGCAGCATGGGGTAATCGAAGAAGATGTACTGCACCCGATCGTCGTCGGCATAGGTGAGATCGAGGAGCGGCTTCACATTGGCCGCGAAGACCTGGCAGGACGGGCAGGCGTAGTCGGCGAACTCCACGATGGAGATCGGCGCGTCGGCGGGCCCGACCCGGATCCCCTGGGCCATGGCTACCAGCTCGGCGGGGGTCTCGAAGACTATCTCAACGGGCTCCCGGACCGTGTTGTCGATGGATGACGACACCAGGTTCCACCCGATCAGGAGCACGGCGAGGACGCCGACTCCGCCCAGCACCCAGTGAAAAGGCTTCGTCTCACTCCGCCCCTCTGCCTGACTTCTCTGTTTCCTGCGTTCCTCCGCACGATTCGACACCGGTACGCCTCCCTTTCACGACTGTTGGTTTACCCGTTCCACTCCATCATCCTGTCAGAATCTCGAGCACTCGGGCCGTCTCGGCCAGATCCTCGAGCACTTCGTCCGCCCCTGACTCCCGAAGCTCAGTCACGCTGAACCGCCCGGTGGCCACCCCCAGCGTGCGCGTGCCATGGTGCTTCCCGCATTCCACATCGCGCGGCGTGTCGCCCACCACGATCACATGATCAGGGTCGAATTCGATTCCCCAGTGAGCGCGGGCCCGGGCGAGGGCGATCCCGGGAAGTTCGTTGCGCTGCTCATGATCCGAACCGAATCCCCCGACCGGAAAGTGGCCGGCAAGCCCCACCGGGGCCAGCTTGAGCTCCGCACCCCTCAGCATGTTCCCCGTGACGAGCCCGAGCGCGACGTCCGCCCGGGCCCTCAGCGCCTCCATCAGGGGCACGAGCCCCGGAAGAAGCCGCGTCGGACGTGCCGGGAGGCGCCGCTCCAGCTCTCCAAGATAGCGATTCCAGAGCGCCGGAAACCCCGCCTCGATCGTCACCGCGTCCAGACCGTCTGCGCTCAGCAGTTCCCTCGCGATCTGCGGATCCGTCTTCCCCGAGAAGTCCCAGTCACGAATGGGGCCCACCGTCCCGAACACCTCCAGGAGCGCATCATGAAAAGCTTCCTTCGCGGGACCGCCGGCCACCAGTGTCCCGTCGATATCGAAGAGGATGAGGCGGTTCATCGGCTCCCCACCGCGCGAAGAATGGCCGATTCGAGGGCCTCCCGCGCGGCCACGCCCAGCCGGAGCAGCTCGGGGCTGCCCAGCGTACCCCCTTCCCCCCCCGACCCCGTGGTCAGGGCGAACACGACGTCCCCATCAAAGGGGGTGTGCACCGGTGCGATCCGGCGTGCAAGAGCCGTGGACGCAACGCGCAGCCATCGCACGAGCTCGGGGGGACCGAGCGGAGCGTCGGTCGCGACCACGGCGAGGGTGGTGTTCTCGCCAGCGCGGGGACCCTCCTCCGCCTCGAACTTCTCCGATGATGCGGCACCGCCGCGCACTCCGGCTACCACTTTTCCTTCCCGGTCCGACACCTCCCCGAGTGCGTTCACGGCCGCGAGCGCGCCAACGCTCCACCTGCCCATCCGACGGCTGGCTGATCCAATCCCTCCCGGAGTGGCCCACTGCGGGCCGAACAGCTTCCCCACCGTGGCGCCGGCCCCCGCCCCGACTC
>JBGTMU010000043.1:0-6356 GCA_041743405.1 Longimicrobiales bacterium
GGCACCGAGTCGGCCGGGGCCGCTTCGCTCAGAGGGGGTTCGGAGTGCCGCGCCGCGGCTGGTTCCGCGGCCTCGGCCGGGGCGGCTTCCAGAGGAGGGTCCAGAACTTCGTCGGCAGTCGCCAGCCCATCGGGAGCCGAACCCGGGTCCGCGGTGGAATCCACCGCGGACTCATCCTCTTCCCATTCCCCACCCCATTCCCCTCTCAGGTCCTGGGGAGGGTCCACCGAAGGCTCCTCCCTGAACAAGGCCGCGAGCTCCCTGTCCAGGTCGGTCCCTCGGTCGAGGTCCGCTTCATCGGAGGGCCTGGGGGCCTCCTCGGCGTCGACGAGGGCGTCGTCGGGGGCGTGTTTCGAAGCGTCATCCACGCCGTCATTCGCAGCGTCGTCCGGGCTGGATGGTACATCGGTCCAGTCGCCTTTCTCCGGCTCCCGCTCCTCATCCGGCCCGTCGCCGTAGTCGAGCCAGGCGGGGCCTGCGTCTCTATCCCGAACCGCCTCCACCGGATCGTAATCGCTGGCGCCTTCGGGGTAGAGAACCACTTCGCCGGGGGATGCCTGCTCCGAAGGAGGACCGCTTGAGAGCCTCACCACCCGATCCCCCTCGGAGATGAGGCCATCCACCGACGCCTCGTCGGCTGGGAGATAGAGGAGCAGAGTAGTTCCCGACTCGCGGAAGGCGTTGAGGAAGCCGGACCAGCGGGGTTCCCGATAGAGCCGTGCGGGATCTCCGACCACGGTCCCCGCAGACGCAAAGACCACGCTCCCATCGGGCACCCGCCGTGAGATGCGAGCGGGCGAACTCCCATAGAGCATCGCGTCCGCAATCCCCTCTTCGTTCTGCACTCCGAACTCGAGGTGGAGCGAAGGGTCCTCCACAACCGCATCCGCAAGGAAGACTCTCAGCCCCCTCTCGCTCCACCCACGGGCAATGGCAGCGGTCACGCGTGGGGCCCATCCCGCCTCGCGGGCTTCCGGCTCCGCCAGAATGACCACCACTTCGCCCGCATCGCGGGTCGGGAGGAAGAGAGCATCGGGAAGGTCGGTGGATTCCGGATCGATTGGAATCATGGAGGAGTCCTCGTTGCTCATGGCGCACCCGGGGCGAAGGTGAAGGTAGGAGGGCGAAGCTAATCGGGGCCCCTCCGGAACCGCAATCAGCCTTCCGTCGGCTCCTCATGAATCCGGCTGGGAGCATCGCCCCAGAGATTCTCCAACTGGTAGAACTCCCGGGCGGCCGGATGGAATACGTGCACCACAACGTCCACGTAGTCGATCAGCACCCAGCGCCCCCCTGAGAGCCCCTCCACATGGTTGGGGCGCACCCCCTCCTTCTTGAGCTCGTCCACGATGTGCTCGGCGATCGCCTTCACCTGGATGTCCGACGTGCCGGTAGCCAGGAGAAACCAGTCGGTCGCAGACGAAATCCCGCGAAGATCCATGGAGAGGACATCCCGGGCCTTTCGCTCGTGCGCCAACCCGGCGGCCCGTTCCACGACGGCCGCCGCGGGAGTTCCACCCCGCTCCGTGGTCCTGCTCATTCGCCTCTGCCTCGACGACGCCCGCGCGGGAGAATCAATCGTCCTCTCGATCGACCTGCACTTCGATCTCGACCTCGACATCGGCCAGGAGCCGAATGGGCACCTGGTAGGCACCCGTTGCCTTGATGGGGTCATCCAGTCCGATCAGCTTCCGGTCCAGTTCGAAGTCGAGAGAGCCGTCGTTGAGACGCTCCGCGATATCTCCAATGGTGACCGAGCCGAAGAGCTTTCCTTCCTCCGAGGCACGCGCCTGGAATACGAGGGACCTGCCTTCGAGCTGCGAAGCGCGACGCCGTGCCTCGAGGTAATCGCGGCGTGCCCGCTCCCCGGCGCGCTCCTGCTCTTCCTCGATCCGACGCAGGTTCGCCGCCGACGCTTCGTAGGCGAGGTCCTGCGGGAGGAGGTAGTTCCGACCGAATCCCGGCTTGACGGTGACGACCTGACCGGCCTCACCGAGGTTCGCGACATCCTTCTTCAGAATCAGCTTCATCATCACTCCTTGGTCTGATCGGAACCGGTACTTCCGGCTCCGGCACTCCGGGCCCGCAGATCGAGCCAGGAATCACCCACACCCACCATCATCGCTCCTGTGAGGAAAACCGGGGCAGCCAGGAAGAGCCCGACGGCCAGCAGAATTCCCCACGCGAAGCTCACTCCTCCAGTCACGAAGAGGAGCACCGCTGCACCTCTCAGCGCGAAGAGTGAAGCCATGAACACGATAAGGTTCACCCCCACCCTTCCAGCTCCTTCCGTCCATCCCGCCAGCAGAACCAGTACGACCCCGGCAATCAGGACCCAGATCGCCGGATCGGGGAATCGGAACCCCCTGAGCGATCCAAGCCCCTGGCTCGACCCTTCGACCCACCGTACGTACATCCACCATCCCACTCCCAGCGCCGCGATGGAAGAGAGGCTGAGCAGGGCCGGGAACAGAATCATCTGAATCTCGGACGTCCGCATCACCGCCTCGGCCAGCCCTCCCTCGCCTGCCTCCCCCGCCCATCCACCCATCACCTCCAGGGTGACGCTCGCACTCGCTTCGATTCTCCGGCGAACCATCGCCTCCACCGCAGGCCAGCCCCGGACGGCCGTGAGGATCCCGGACCCCCAGACTGCGCCACCCAGCACCGCCAGCATCCCCCGCTCGACGAAGGATCGATGCGGCCACGCGATCGTGATCGCCGCGAACCCTCCGCCCACCAGGAGTGCCCATCCTCGCTCCACGTACCAGAACCCGTCTCCCGGACTCCCCGAGAACACGAGTGCAAAGGCAAATGCGCCCGCGAACAGCCCCGAAAGGCGTTGCCCCGCAATCAGGAAGGAGAGGAGGGCGAAGGGGACCGCCGCCAGAACGAAGGGGCTTCCCACCGCCAGGGCGAGGGTGATCCCGAAGAGCCCCAGAGGACGCAGCCACCTGCGCGCTCGGCCTCCTTCTTCCGTCATGCCTCCTGCTTACCGCTCGTGGTTCTGTACGTAGGGGAGGAGAGCCAGATATCGGGCCCGCTTCACAGCCGTACCGAGCTGCCGCTGGAACCGGGCTGTCACCTTGGTCGTCCGCTTGGGAAGAATCTTCCCCTGCTCGGTGACGAAACGGGAGAGCGTCGAAACGTCCTTGAAGTTCAGGAGCTCGATGCGCGGGCCTTCCACCCGGCGACGGCGGCCGCGACCACCCGAGAACACGGGCGGCGATCCCTCGGGGTGTCCGAACTCCTCATCATCGTCGTCATCGTCCTCGTCATCGTCATCGTCATCGTCATCGCGATCCCGCATCGACTCCGGCACTTCGGCCATGACCGACATCCCGGAGGTGGGCTCGCCTTCGCTGAGAACGACGAGGAACCGAAGGACATCATCGTCCAGCTTGATGATGCGCTCGAATTCGGTGAGATCCGTGGGCTGGCCCGTGAACTGCGCCACCACGTAGTACCCCTGACTCTGCCTGCGTACCGGGTAGGCGAGCTGGCGGATGCCCCAGTGATCAACCTCGCTGACCTCGGCGCCTTCCGCGCCGGTCACCAGTCCGTGAAAACGCTCGAGCCTGGCGTTGATCGCCTCTTCGTCGAGCGCAGGATTGAAGATGTAGATGACCTCGTATTCACGCATGTTGCATTCCCATGGTCCGTCGGATTGAACGGGCTCCGCCTCGGCGAGCGGAGCGGGTCAGGGGCCGGGGCGACGTTCCCGCAGCCTGAAAGAGCCTTTCGAGCCTTTGAAGATACCTCGTAGACGCAGCGACATCAACCGGGTACCCGCATCGACGCGCGGTTCAGACGTTGAAGCGGAAGAGCATGATATCGCCGTCCCTCACGCGGTACTCCTTCCCTTCGGATCGCATGAGTCCCCGGTCGCGCGCGGCCTTGAGAGACCCCACCTGGCAGAACTCCTCGTATCCGATGGTCTCGGCCCGGATGAACCCACGCTCGAAGTCGGAATGAATGGCCCCGGCCGCTTCGGGGGCGTGCGCTCCGTCCCTCACCGTCCACGCGCGAGCTTCCTTCTCCCCTGCGGTAAAGAAGGTGATCAGTCCGAGGAGGTCGTAGGTACCGCGGATGAGTCGATGAAGCCCGGGTTCTTCCAGCCCCAGGTCTCCAAGGAACTCCGCCCTCTCACCGGGTTCGAGCTCCGACAGCTCGGCCTCGATTGCCGAGCAGATCGGCACCACCTCGGCCGCAGGCTCCTCCCGCGCCAGGATCTCGCGCAACTGCAGGGTCCAGGCGTTCTCCCCCTCGGGCAGATCCGACTCGGCCACATTCGCCAGGTACAGAACCGGCTTCGAAGTGAGGAGGTGGAAGCTCCTGAGAACGGGTCGGTCTTCCGGAGAGATCTCCAGCCCCCGGACCGGGAGCCCCTCGGCCAGGCGGGCATGGACCCGCTCCAGGAGACCCGCCTCGCGCACCGCCTCCCGCTCGCCCGATTTCGCCTTCTTCTGCGTCCGGTCCAGTCGACGCTCCACGGTGTCCAGATCGGCCAGCGCCAGTTCGGTGTTCACCACCTCCCGATCCCGTACGGGGTCCACCCCGCCGAGAACGTGGGTGATATCCGGGTCGTCGAAGCAACGGAGAACGTGAACGATCGCATCCACCTCCCGAATGTTGCCGAGAAATTTGTTCCCGAGCCCCTCCCCTTCCGAGGCGCCCTCAACCAGCCCGGCGATGTCCACGAACTGTACGATGGTGGGCACGCGGGCGCGGGCTCCCACGAGCTGGTGAATCCGATCCAGACGCGGGTCGGGTACCTCAACGGTGCCGACGTTCGGCTCTACCGTACAGAACGGATAGTTCTCGGATGGCGCTCCCTGCGCGGTGAGCGCATTGAAGAGCGAAGACTTGCCCACATTGGGAAGCCCGACAATCCCTGCCTTCAGCATGGTGCAATCCGGCCGACGGTGAACACTAAAAAAGGCGCGCCCAGCCGGGCACGCCAGCACCGAAAGGTAGGCCGAAACCCGAACGGGGTCAAAGGGGGACGCAGGGGCTTGCATCTTGCCACAGGGCCCGTTTCGGCCGACCTTTTCCGATCAGGCAGTGACCGTCGGCGTGCACTTTGTGGCCGTGATCGATCCGGAATCCCCAGGAGATTGGAAACCCGATGGACTTTTCGTTCGCCGGACATTTCGAGGATCCCCGTTTTCAGTGGATCACCGCGGGCCTGAGAGAGGCCATGAGTCGAAACGGACACCGTCATGTCCCGGACGCCGACGAGGCCTCCCTCGTGATCAACTTCTTCCCGGAGGGGTCGCCCCGCTCCTTTCGTCGGCGGGCCCAGGCGGTCTTCGTCGTGTCCATCACGGAGCTCAGCCCCGGAGAGCGGACCGTCAAGGAAGCGGTTCCCGAGGGCTATCCACTTCTCGTGCGATCGCTCTCCAATCTCATGATCGGAATCACGGGACCGGAAGACTCCCATCCGGACGCGCATTTCCTGACCCCTGAACAGGGGTACTACATGGTCAGGGGGAATGCGGACATGCGCGACTTCTTCGAGCGCATCTACCGTCGGATTCACCCGCTGGCCTCTTCGCAGCTCGTGATCGACAATATCTTCGATACGGATCTTCCCGAGGAACTTCGGGAGGGGGACGAGGTGACGGCTTCCATCGCGGAGGCGGGCCGCCGGCTCGACGCGCTGGACCTCCTGCCCGCCCCCTTCCCGCTCGACAAGATCCTGTCGGATCGGGACATGCGGCAGCTCAAGCGTCTCTATGGGATGGGGGGTCTCTCATACGGGAACATCTCGGCCCGCAAGGACACGGACCGGTTCTGGATGAGCGCCTCCGGGGTGGACAAGTCGAATCTCCGGGAAATCGGGCGCGACATCCTTCTCGTGAAGGACTTCGATGAGGAGAAGGGCGCGATGCGGCTCTCGATCCCGCCGGGGGTCGAGCCCCGGCGCGTCTCGGTGGATGCGATCGAGCACTGGATGATCTACCGGGAGCACCCCACCGTCGGAGCGATCCTCCATGTGCACGCCTGGATCGAGGGGGTCCCATCGACCGAGTTCAACTATCCCTGCGGCACCTTTGAGCTCGGGAAGGCGGTAGCCGACATCGTGCGGGAGGCCGAGGACCCGGCGCGCACGGTGGTCGGGCTCCGCAACCATGGACTCACGATCACCGGCGAATCCCTCGAGGAGATCTTCGAGCGTATCGAGGGGCGGCTTCTCAAGTACGTGCCGATGTACTAGGGCCTGTTCACACTAACTGAGGCCGGAGAGCCTCGGCGATGAGTGCGAAGTGGATGAAGGCGGCGAACATTACGTCGAGCTTGTCGTAGCGGGAAAAGATCCGCCGAAAGGCTTTCAGTCGTCGGAATAGGCGCTC
>JBGTMU010000044.1:0-1713 GCA_041743405.1 Longimicrobiales bacterium
CGCCCTCCGCGCGGGGGATCTCCGGTTCCGGCGGCCGGGGGCGGCGGTTCCGGCCTCCGCTCGAGCACCGGGCGACTCCGGGGGTCCCGCTCATTCGGAGGAAGGGGGAGGGCGGCAGGAACCTCCCTCGCGCCCTCGGGAAGAGAACGGTCCGGGAGGAGCCGGATCGCCGGGCGATTCGAGTCGAGACCCATCGGCCAGCCTTCCCATCCGTCCGTTTCTCGCCCAACCCGCATGGGAGCGTCGTCCATCCCCCGCCAGGCATCCAGGAAGGTCCTGATCTCGGCTTCGCCTGTGAGCAGAACCCGGGTGGATGGAGCTCCCGCGTTCGCCGCCGGGGACCGACTCTGGACCAGAGGGGTCCCGGGCTCCCCCTCTGCCCGCTCCCTGAAGGCAAACTGCGCCCCGCCGGGGCTGGAGGGCCGGGTATAGACGACCCGCGTTCCGCGGTATCGGGTGGCCGGATAGAAGTAGGGATCGTTGTGAATCACCACCCGGAAGTTCGCGCAGGTGGAGTGATAGGGATTCCAGCTTCTGAACGGCTGATACCCGTGACACTCATAGCAGAGGAAGCGGGGGTAGGAGTAGACCTGACCCACATGATAGGCTGTGAAGTCCAGGGCGAAATCGCGCGTCTCCCAACCGGGGAGGAGCACGCCCACGAGCTCGTCCATCGCCAGGTACGGATCACGCTGGATCCGCGTGCCGATGGTGGTGAGATCCCAGCCGCCGCGGAGGGGTGAATACCCGATCCAGGAGAAATCCAGGGGATCAGGGGAGGCCACCAGGAAGAAGTACCCCACGCCGGGTGGATCCTCCACGACCCATCCGTCGTCGTCCGGAGAGAGAAGGCGATAGTCGCGCGCTCCCTGGACCCGGTTCGGCTCTCCCGGCCCGGCCGGGAAGAGGAGGCGCACGAAGCCGTTGGTGTCCACGTGAAAGATGGCCGCGTGGACATCCGTATTCGCACGGTAGTAGATCCGGACCGCATCTCCCGCCTGCAGGACGGGGTCCACTCCACGATCGAGCCAGACCCGCGCTTCGATCGCACGCGAAGCGACCCTGGCTGGCACAGGATCGGCAGCGATGCGATCCGGTGCAGCAGAGGCGAGGAGAACCGCTGCAAGAGCGGCCCCGCAGGCCATATGATTTCTCATCCAGTGTCCCGAGTCAGAGATTCGTTGAGCACCGAGGGAGTGGCTGCGCCGCTGCGAGTAGGCGCGATGCCGAGTAATAGCAGCGCTGTTGCGAGAAAGAGCAACGACCTCGCTGTGGATGCAGCGGCTCACGAATGCCAACCAATCTCTGAGTCGGGACACTAGGCTCGCGCGTGCACTTGTGATGGAGGGTGGACATCCTTCCAGCATGGAGCAGGGAGCGTGCCACGGGCCTCGATAGCCGATCGGGCAGCCTGGTGACAGTCGTACTCCGGACCAGACCCTGCGTTTCCGTGGCCAGTTCCTGCATCCCGGTCATGGGCCGGGTTCGGCGCGCTCACCCTCGCAGGCTCGGCACTGTGTCCCCCGTCGGGGACACCCCTTCCGCTTGCGAGGACAGGGAGGGCCTCCCGTGCGTGTTCGGATGAAGTAGAAAAGTCCGGGGGTTGGGTGAAGTAGAAATGTCCGCCCCTGAACCTCATCAAGTTTTTGCAACCTCCCTTTCTTTTGGGGTCGAAAGCGTCGCCCGCGAAGCGGGGGACGTAGCAGTGAGGCC
>JBGTMU010000045.1:0-9872 GCA_041743405.1 Longimicrobiales bacterium
AGCCGCCGCGCAGGGGGCCCTCCTCTACGTGTGCGTCCAGGATGAAGCCCAGGTCGCGATCATCGACATGACTTCCCAGAGCGTCGTGGAGACCATCTCACTTGTGGATCTGGGGTTTTCGGATCGTTCGATGCCGCATGACATCGCGGTGGAGCCCGATGGCTCCCACTGGTATGTATCGCTGATCGGGCAGAATCAGGTTCTCCGCTTCGACCGGGAGAACCGGCTCCTGGGTTCACTGGAGATGGAGACGCCGGGAATGCTCTCCCTTCATCCTTCCGACGACCTTCTCGTGGTCAGCCGCTCCATGAGTGCAGTCAATCCTCCCCCCCGGGTGGGCGTGGCCCGACGCTCGACGATGTCCGTGGAAGAGGTGGACATCTTCTTCTCGCATCCTCACGGAATCGTGGTGGATCGGGAGGGGCGATATGCCTATACCGCTTCGCTCGGAGTGAACCAGCTCGCGTCCCTCGAACTCGCGACGGAGCGGGTCGAACTGATTGAAATCGAGGGCGACACGCACGCCTTCGTGCAGCTCGCACTCTCGCCGGACGGGTCACTGCTCGTGGCCTCCGGCGAGCTCTCCGGCGAGCTCGTGGTTTTCGATCTGGCGGACCGGGCTCGGCCCCGCCTCCTTGTCACCGTTCCCGTGGGTCCGCAGGCGTTCGATCCGATCTTCCATCCGGATGGCCGCACGGTCTGGGTCCCCATCAAGGGCTCGAATGAGTTGGTGGTGGTCGAGATCGATACATGGACCGTCACGCATCGGATTTCCGGACGGGGTCTGCTCCAGCCGCATGCGATCGCCTTCTCTCCCGATGGTCGCTGGGCCTTCGTGACGAACAACAACAAGGACGCGCACGCGATGCATCATCCCGGTCAGGCGGACGGGGGGGCGGGAACGGTCGTGGTGATCGACGTGGAGGCGCTCACCGTGGCGCGGGTGATCGAGCTCGGACGCAATGTGACGGGGCTCGGAACCGCCGCATCCCGATGAGCCCGGCGGTCGGTGCGCGCCCGTCTCTCTTCACCGCCTTCCTCCGCGGTGTCTGTGTCGCAGGCACCGGACTCGTTCTCTCCTGTGCTCCGCAGGACGGACTGTCCCCCGCACCTCGATCGGGGGAAGGAGCGGGAGGGCTCGGCGCATCCCCGACCGGGCTCTTCCCCCTCGATGAGGCCGCCGTTCACTCGGGATGGGTCCGGCGCATCGCCCCCTTCGACGTCCTGGACGAGGTCGGAAACCCCTATCCGTTCCCCTTCCTCGGGGGTTTCATCGTGCCGCGAGTGCAGTTCGTGGATATCACCGGCAACGGGGTCCTCGACCTCTTCGTGCAGGAGCGCTCGGGGGAGCTGATCTACTTCGAGAACGTGGGCTCGGCGGCAGAGCCGGAGCTTCGCTGGCGCTCGGATCGCTTCCTCGGGCTGGACATAGGGGAATGGTTCCGCTTCGTGGATCTGAATGGGGACGGAAAGCCGGACCTTCTCGCCGAAGAGCCCTACAGTCTGATCCGCGTGTATCGCAACGTGAGCGTGGTCGCTGGACGCCCCGAATTCGAGCTGGTTCCGGATACGCTCCGTGCGGTGGATGGGACCCCGATCTTCGCCGATCGCCAGAACATCCCGAGCATCACCGACCTCGACTGCGACGGCCGCCTCGACCTCTTCCTGGGGCGGGTCGACGGGACGCTTGCCCGGTACGAGGAGCTCGACCGGCTGGGAGAGTTCGGCCTCCCTCGGTTCGAACTGGTGACTGAGCGCTTCGAGGGGATCGAGATCATCGGGCAGATCGGAACGCTCCATGGGGCCAACGCCATGGCCTGGGCCGACCTGGACGGGGATGGGGCGGTGGACCTCTTCTGGGGCGACTTCTTCGAACCTTCCCTGCTCCTGCTCCGGAACACCGCGCGCTGTCCGAGCTACTCGTTCCGCAACGATCCCCAGGTGGTCCCGACCGAGGGGCCTTCGATCAGCACCTCCGGGTTCAACGCTCCGGCGTTCGGAGATCTCGACGGGGATGGCAGGCCCGACCTGTTCGTCGGTGTGCTCGGAGGGGCGTTCAATCCCAACCGCACGGCCTCGAACAACCTTCACCACTACGAGCAGACCGAGGATGGTCGATTCCGCCCGGTGACGGAGCGTTTCCTTTCGGGAGTGGATGTGGGGAGTGAGAGTGTCCCTGCCTTCGCTGATCTCACGGGAAACGGGCTCCCTGACCTCGTGGTGGGGAACAAGATCGATCCGGAGAACAACCGGACGGGCCGTCTCTACTTCTTTCGAAACGAGGGATCCGCCGCCGAGCCACGTTTCCGTCTCGCCGATACTCTCTCGCTGCATACCGGCTTCCATTACGCACCTGCTTTCCTGTCCGCGGGGGATGGGACCCCTCCCTGGCTCGTGCTGGGCACGTGGAACGATGGAATCCTCTTCCACCGGACGCGCATCGTGGAGGGACGCCCAACCTTCGTTCAGGAGGAAGAGCGAACCGTGCGGTTGAGGCGCGGCAGCCATCCGGTCCCTGCGTTCGCAGACCTTTTCGGCACCGGGACGCCGGACCTGTTCGTGGGGACGTCTTCGGGCGCGCTCACTCACTTCCGGAATGTGGGGACGCCCACGGACCCCCGCTTCGAGTGGGTGACCGACGCGTTCCTGGAAATCGATGTGGGGCGTCGGGCCGCACCCACCTTCGTGGACCTCGACTCGAACGGGCTCCTGGATCTGATCGTGGGCTCGGAGGCCGGCGGCGCGGTGCTCTACCGGAATGTGGGCACCCCTGCCGAACCCCGGTTCGAACTCGACGCCGACTGGTCCGTCCCGCTACCGAGAAACTCCACGCCGGTTTTTCTGGAGATCGGAGGGAGCTTGGGTCCCGTCCTGGTTTCGGGAGGGCTGAGCGGCGGCCTCGTCTACTGGGAGCGCCCCTGAGCACCGGAAGTCTCTGGAGAACCGGGGAACGCCGCCCTTCCTTTCCCCGCCGGAGCCTCCTTCCTACCTTCGATGTCCAATGATCAACAAATCCCCGGGCGAGTCCGCCCCGTCGCTCTCCGACGAGAGCCGTGATTTTGCTCCTCCCGAGATCCCCGCCGAGTTCGAAGACGCCCTGAAGCTCTTCACCGTCCTGGCCCGGGCCTCCTCGGCCATGATGGAGCGAAGCCGGGAGAATATCGGTCGGCACGGGCTCACCTCCGGGGAATTCTCAGTGCTGGAGGCGCTCTACCACAAGGGTCCGCTTCTGCTCGGAGAGATCAAGAGCAAGATCCTCGTTTCGAGCGGCGGTATCACCTGGCTCGTGGATCGACTCGCCGCACGGAACCTGGTCGAGCGGCGCGACTGCGCGAGCGACCGCCGCGCGCGCTACGCGGCGCTGACTCCCGAGGGCCGGGGCCTCATGGACCGGATCTTCCCCGATCACGCCCGCTGTCTCACCGACGCGGCGAGGGGGCTTTCGGACGAAGAGAAGCGGGAAGCGGCGAAACTCCTGAAGGCGCTGGGGAAGGGAGCGCGGCGGGGATCGAGGTAGAAGCTGGCTGATCGACCCGTCAGTCCGGATGGGGGGGGAGCAGAATCGTGACCGTGGTGCCTTCTCCCTCCCTGCTCTCCACCGCCACCGCCCCCTCGTGCGCTGCCACGATGCCGAGCACAGCGGGCAACCCCAGACCCCTTCCGACGAAGTGGGTCGTGAAGAAGGGGTCATAGATACGCCGGAGGGTGTCCGGTCCCATTCCGTGCCCCGTGTCCGAGACGGTGAGTTGAACCCAGCGTCCCGGTGTGGGCGCCTTTGGCAGGAATGAGCCCTCTTCCGGAAGTGCCGCCATTTCGACCGCCTCAGCCCGGATGGTCACGGCTCCGCCCCCTTCGCCGAGCGCATCCCCAGCGTTGGACAGGAGGTGCGAGAAGACCTGCACGAGGCGCTCGGAATTCCCGATGACTGCCACACTCCCATGGCACTCGATTTCGAGCGATGCGAGCTCCGGGAGACTGGCGCGCAGGAAATCCTCGACTTCAATGAAAAAGGTCCGAAGATCCAGGTGACTGCGCTCAAAGGGGACCTCTCCCGCGGAGGCGAGGATCTGATCCGTGATGGCTCGACCCTTTGAAACGGCAGCGCCGACCTCGTCCAGTCCCTCCCGCCAGGGAGAATCCTCTGGAAGGTCGAGAGCCATGAGATGGGCATTCATGCTCACGACGTGGAACAGGTTGTTGAAGTCATGGGCCATGCCGGCAGCCAGCGATCTGAGTGCCTCCGCCTTCTGTGATTGCCTCAGATGCCGCTCCAACGCTCGTTTTTCCGTAACGTCGTGGAGCTGCACAATCAGTTCCCGGCGCTCGTCCGCCTCGGATTCGGCCGCGACGAGAGAGGTATCGGCCTGGACGATCCCACCTCCCTCGCGCCGGTATCTGACTGGCCTGTCTACAATGGGGCCCCTTTCGGCCCCGGCCGGGCCGTCCGACCGTGCCGCATGCAGGAGCTCGCGCACCCGATCCCGGTCATCCGGATGGGCCAGCTCATGGAAGAGGACACCCTCGAGTACAGCCTGCTCGCGGCCGATCAAACGTCTCAGCGCCTGGTTCGTTCCGACGATCCGGTCCGAGGTATCGATCAGCGCCATCCCGGTGGGGGCCTGCTGGAACACCTCGCGAAAGCGGTGCTCGCTCTCCTCGAGCGCATCCTTCACCCGTCCTGCCTCGCTCATGAGCACGACCACCGTGCCGAGACCGATTGCGGCCGTCCAGGCCAGATCCGAGAAGGTGCCGTAGGTCGAGAAGGCTATCTCAAGCCCCAGGCCCTCGAAGGTGGCGATCCCCCACCCTTCGCCCAGCAGGTGCGCGAGGAAGCCGCTGAAGTAGACGGCCTGGTTCATCCCGTACAGCAGGAACCCCGCCGGAGCAATGAGGAAGAGGACCCCCCTCCCGGCCGAGAGAGCCCTCCAGAACGCATAAGCGCACAGGGGAAAGACGATTGCCAGACCGAAGGAGCGCAGAGCCGCGCGCGACGCGAACTGGAGGGAAGCGTCGTCATACATCGCCGGGCCCAGGATGCCCACGGTCACCCCGAGTACAACAAAGGCCAGGATCAGGGGCAAGCGGAGCCGGGCCGCCGCCTCGCGCCCCCATCTGAGAGAGACGGCGCCAAGAAGGAAGAGTACCACCTGTAGCGACGCGACCAGAGGAGACAACCGGGGATAGATCTCGACCGAGTAGAACGCTGGCATCCCCGGAATGAACGACAAGCGGAAGAGCAGCAGGAGCGCCGCCATCGCACCCCATGCCCACGTCCACCACCGCATGAAATCCCATGCGGTCATCAGACGCGATACGGCCAGGAAGAGGAGGAAGAGGAGCATCTGCAAGAGGATCTGTAGATCGACCAGGAGGCCTTCAGGCATCCGCGCACCTTTGGTTTTGCGATGGGATGGGCCGCGCTCGGGACGGTCGGGTTTCCTGCTTCGAGGCGCTCGGCGATTCCTCGGCTCCCCGCAGGTTGGGACCCGGGTAGACCGCCCGCAAGTCCTGGGCCACTGCCCTTGACCTCACCTCTCTGTCTAGATATCTTAGTAGTGAGTTATTTAGTGCTGATTCTTTCAGTACTTTTATTTCACCCGTACTGTTCAGCACTGAGATACTTCCTCTTCACCTCGCATTCCGGGAGAAAAAACCCATGACCATGACCGCCACGCAGGACACGCAGACCTCTCAATGGACCCTCGACGCGGCGCACTCCGAAGTGGAGTTCGCGGTACGGCACATGATGATCTCGACGGTGAAGGGGCACTTCCCCGAACTTTCGGGAACCGTGCACCTGGACGAGTCGGACTTCTCCGACTCTTCGGTCTCCGTGGAGATGGAGGCCGCTTCGGTCGACACCCGGAATGCGGATCGGGATGCGCACCTGCGCAGCGGCGAGTTCTTCGATGTGGAGACCTTCCCGAAGCTGACCTTCCGGAGCCGCTCCGTTGAAGGATCGCCGGATTCCTTCACGGTGAGGGGCGACCTCACGATCAAGGGTGTGACGCGTGAGGTGGTTCTCAAGGGAGAGGAACTGGGACGCGGTACGGATCCGTGGGGAAACCCGCGCGTCGGCTTCCGGGCCGAGGGGAAGCTGAACCGGAAGGACTACGGGCTCACCTGGAACCAGGCTCTCGAGGCTGGCGGAGTGCTCGTGGGCGACGAGGTACGGCTGCGAATCGAGGTTCAGGCGATCCCGTCGAGCAGTGACTGAAGCGTGTGATTCCGCTCGGGGGGATGCGCCGCCGCGCCCCGCAGTTGAGCACGCTGGAGCCCCTCGGTGCCTCACGGTGCCGGGGGGCTTCCGTGCATCCGGCGCGGTTGCGAATCGGCCCCGCACTCCCTCTCTTGGTGCTCATCTCCCTGACACACCCCTGACCTGGTCCCGAAGCGGGAAGGATCCCCATGCGTCGACCCACTCCACTCGCACTCGCCCTCCTTGCCGGCTTCCTGCTTCCCCTCGGGTTCCACCCCGTTACAGCGCAGGAACAGGAGGAGGAAGCATCCGACAGGCGCGATTCCTGGGATGTCACACAGGCACGGGGGGAAACCCGTGAGATCGACTTCACCACGGAGGAAGGAACATGGATGACGGTGGATCAGACCCCGGACGGCCAGTGGATCGTCTTTGATCTTCTCGGGCATGTCTATCGTCTGGCGCGTGCGGGAGGAACCGCGGAGTCCCTCACCCAGGACTCCGGGGTGGCGGTCAACTATCATCCCGCCGTCTCACCGGACGGGCAGAGGATCGCCTTCGTCTCGGACAGGGGCGGTCAGGACAACCTCTGGGTCATGGAAATTGACGGGTCGAACCCGCGGGCGGTCTTCAGCAGCAACACGATCCGGGTTGTCGAGCCGGTCTGGAGCCCGGACGGGGAATACATCTACGTGCGGCGGCGAGCGGGAGGAAGCGGCATCTGGATGCACCACCAGGACGGTGGAGAAGGGGTTCAGGTGACCTCCGTGGGGGGGGCCGGCTGGCCCTCTCCGTCCGCAGATGGGCGCCATCTCTACTTCCACGCCACCGAGGGGTCCGGGGTCGACGCGATCGGAGGTCGGATGCAGCTCCGCAGGGTCGACCTTCTCACCGGTGACCTGACCCCCCTCACGTCCGGTACCACCAGCCAGCAGGTCAGGCGCTCATCGGGGGGCGCATACGCTCCACGGATCTCCCCGGATGGACGCTATCTGGCCTTCGCACGCAGGATCCCGGACGGAACGATCGTCTGGAAGGGGCACGAGCTCGGGCCTCGCACGGCGCTCTGGGTGCGAGACCTGACGACGGGGCAGGAGCGCCTGGTGATGGATCCGATCGAACTGGACATGGTGGACGGGATGAAGACGCTGCGTCCGCTTCCGGGCTACACATGGTCGGCCGACGGGCGCGAGATCCTGATTTCGCAGGGGGGGCAGATCCGCCGCCTGGATGTGGCGAGCGGGCAGGTGGAGACGATCCCCTTCGAGGCCCGGGTGCGGCGCACGATCTCGGAGCAGGCGTATCAGGCCTTCCGGATCGAGGACGGTCCCTTCGAGGCCCGCTTCCTCCGGTGGTACACATCTTCTCCCGACGGATCCAGCCTGGCATTCCAGGCGGTCGGGAGGATCTGGGTGATGGACCTCCCCTCGGGCACACCCCGTCGCCTCACTTCGGACAGCTTCTTCCCCTTCGAGTTCGCTCCGACCTGGTCTCCGGACGGGCAGACGATCGCCTTCACCTCGTGGGATGACGAGGTGGGCGGCCACCTCTGGAGCATCCCCGCCGCAGGAGGCACACCTCGCCAGATCACGACTCAGGCCGGAGAGTACGTCCATCCGGCCTGGAGCCCGGACGGCCGGGCACTCGTGGTGATGAAGGGGAGCGGATACTCCTTCGCAGGCCGCTCCCTCGCCCACTCTCCCTGGTACGAGCTGATCCATCTTCCCGCTGCGGGCGGAGCCGGAGACGTGGTGCGCCGGGTCGAGGGGCCGGGCGGCCGGAACCAGATCACCCGACCGACCTTCGCAGACGACGGCAGAATCTACTTCCCGGAGAGCTACACGAACCCCGACGGTCCGAACGCGATCGGGCTCTCCTCCGTGAGGCCCGACGGACTGGATCACCGGGTGCACGCGACCTTCCCACTCGCCGATGAAATCGTGGTTTCCCCGGACCTGAGGTGGGTGGCCTTCAACGAGGGCGACAACATCTACCTCGTTCCCCTTCCCCCCGTGGGTACCGGGGGAACGCCACCTCACGTCGTGAAGGGACGGGGGCTCTTCCCGGTCCGCACACTGAGCCGGGAGGGTGGGATGTTCCCGCGGTGGCGCGATGCGGAGACGGTGGAGTTCGGGAGTGGAACCCGCTACTTCGCCCACCACGTGGGGGAGGAACGCACCGACACCGTGAACATCCGGCTGGAGGTGCCCCGTGCCATTCCCACCGGAACCATCGCCCTCACGGACGCCCGGATCGTGACCCTCGAGGAGGAAGGGGTCATCGAGAACGGGACCATCCTCGTTACCGCGGGACGAATCACCTGCGTCGGTCCGGCGGCCGAGTGCGATGCTTCCGGAGCGGACCGGGTCGAGAACCTCTCGGGCGCCACGATCGTGCCCGGGTTCATCGACATGCATGCCCATTTCTATCGGGAGTACCGGGGAATCATCCCCAGACAGAATTTCGAGCAGTCGATCTACCTGGCCTACGGCGTCACGACGGGCCTTGATAATTCCATGTGGTCACAGGATGTGTTCACCGCGGGCGAGCTGATCGACGCGGGACTCATTCCGGGACCGCGCACCTTCTCGACGGGCGACCCGCTCTATGCCGGAGATCGCTCCAGACAGAACGACATCACGAGCCTCGAGGTCGCGCAGGCGAATGTGAACCGGCTCCAGTCCTGGGGCGCGGTAGCGGTCAAGCAGTACATGCAGCCCCGTCGCGATCAGCGGCAGTGGATCGCGGAGGCGGCCCGGCAGGCGGGCGTAATGGTCACGAGTGAGGGTGGGGACCTCCCATACAACCTCGGGATGATCATGGACGGCCAGACGGCGTGGGAGCACCCCCTCTCCTATGCGCCCCTCTACGGCGACGCCGCCCGGTTCTTCGGGGAGGCGCGGGCCGTCTACTCGCCCACCTTCGTCGTCGGAGGCCCCGGGCCCTGGAACGAGGAGTACTTCTTCGCCGAATCGGACGTCTGGCTGGATGACAAGCTCCGACTCTGGATGCCCTGGCAGCAGTACATGCCCCATCTCCGGCGTCGGATGCTCCGCCCCGATACGGACTACTCTTTCCCGATGATCGCGCAGGGACTGGCCGACATCATCGAGCACGGTGGATACGGTGCGATCGGTTCGCACGGGCAGCAGCACGGCATCGGCCCCCACTGGGAGATCTGGATGGCCGCCTCGGCCATGGGCCCGCTCGGGGCGCTGGAGCTCGCGAGCAGGCACGGCGCCTACTTCCTGGGCGCCCTTGATGATCTGGGTACCATACGGGAGGGGAAGCTCGCCGACCTCGTGATCCTGAATTCCAACCCGCTCGATGACATTCGCAACACGATCGATATCCGGCAGGTCATGAAAGGAGGGGTACTCTACGATGGCATGACGCTGGACGAGCTCTGGCCGAACGCGCGCCCCTTCGGACCCCGTCCATGGGTGACGGAAGACGCGCTCCAGCGGGATGCCCGGCCGATTGGGGGCCGCTGAGGAACGGGCGGCGGAAACGCACCGGGGAGAACGTTTCAGCGGAAGCGGGTATCCACTTCGCTCCCCTAGGTACTACCGGTTGTGGTCGCCGCCGCGCACGCGGTGGTAGGCAACGGCATCCGATTCCACGGCCTGCTGGATCAGGCGATAGAACAGGAGTCCTCGCGCTCGAGAGGTGC
>JBGTMU010000046.1:0-5537 GCA_041743405.1 Longimicrobiales bacterium
GCTTCCCGATCCGCGGCGGTGACGGGGCGAGGCGCGAGCGGACGGCTGAGGGCTGCGCGTTCTCCACCGTGCAGCGCCAGACGATACTCCGTTCCGTCGAGCACGACGAGCCGTCCTCCGGCCGACGCCGTGCGCAGTACCGGCCCGAAGGTTGGCGGGAGTGTCCGCCGCAGGTTGGTGCCATCCCGCACCACCGCTGGCGTTCGGATCGGCACGTTCGCAACCACCGTCGCGCGCGAGTCCACCGTCACATGCATGAGGGGCAGACTGTCGCTCTGCGTCGCGGCGGACGAAGGAACCAGCCACACGGCCCGCGCACCGGCGGAGTGGATGCGTCGCGGCCGGACACCCTCCGGCAGCGAGATTGTGCCCACGTGCAGACCCGAGGCGCTGAAGTGCTCCAGCCGACCCTGCGCCTGGTCGGCGATCACCACGTCCCCGCCGGGGAGCACCGCCATCGTCGTCAGTGCCGAGAACTCACCGGGGCCGCCGCCCGAACGCCCGGCAGACCAGCGGTGCCTCCCCTGCGTGTCGAAGCTGTGGACGGCGGCGTTATCCCGGTCCAGCAGGTAAAGAGACCCATCGAGCCCGAATTCCACCTCGACTGCGCTGCCGAGAACCTCCCACGGTCTGCCCTCGAGACGGCCGATGCTGAAAAGGTGCTCGGTGGACACGGCGAGGGCTCACGAGCCTGCCGGAGGGTCACAATTTCCTGCCGAGATGCCTCTCCAGCTCCGCCTTGCGCGTGCGTGCGAGGCTGAGCTCGGTGCCGTCACGGAGGCGCACGGAATAGTCCCCGTGGGAGCGATGGCGGATCTCGCGAATGCGTCCGACGTTCACCAGGATCGACCGATGAATCCGGACGAATCCGTGACCGCTCAGACGATGGGTCAGATCCGACAGGCTCTCGCGCACGAGCAGGTTCCGCCCGTCGGCGTGGAGGCGCACGTAGACACCCTCCGCCTGCACCCAGTCGATCGACTCCGGATCGAGCACGACCGTCCTGGCTCCGTCCCTCAGAACGAGGCGCGGTGCGACGTCTGGGGGGGCGGCCCTCCCAGCCAGGCTCGCCATCAATTGCTCCAGGGCCGCAAACGACTCCTGTCCCGCAGCGGAGCGGATCCGCTCCTTCGCGCGCCCCAGCGCGGCGCGCATTCGATCGTCCCCGAAGGGCTTGAGCACGTAGTCCACCGCAGCCACCTCGAACGCAGCGAGCGCGTGCTCGTCGTAGGCGGTGACGAAGATCACGACTGGCGGACACGCCTCCCCGAGGGCGCGCAGAACGCCGAAGCCATCCATTTCAGGCATCTGCACGTCCAGCAACAGGATGTGCGGACGGCACCGCTCGATCACGCCAGGAGCGGCGCTCCCCGCCGTCTCGCCGAGAAGCACGAGCTCCGGATCCTGAGCCACCACACCACGGAGCGTCCGCCGGGCACGCTCCTCGTCCTCGACGATCACGACTCCGAACGGCGGCCCGCGGACCTCAGGCATGGGAGGTCGGAGTTGCTGTGAGTGGAATCGAGATTGTGGCCACCGTCCCTCGCGGCATCGCACGCTCGAGCCTGAAGCCGAAATCATCTCCGTATGTTCCGAGCAGCCGCGCCCGGGTATTCCCGAGCCCGATCCCCGGCTCCGGCTCAGACTCGACCGGGAAAGGTCCGTCGTCCTGCACTTCGATCTCCAGTCGACCGTCCTTGCAGCGCGCGCGAACCTCCACGCTTCCATCGCCGTCGGCGCGTGCGGTGCCGTGCCGGATGGCATTTTCCACGAGCGGTTGAACGATCAGCGAGGGCACAAGCGTCCGTCGCGCCTCGGGGGTGGCGCGGATGCTCACGGAGAGACGATCGCCATAACGCGCCCGTTGGATCTTGAGATAAGCGGTCACGAATTCGAGCTCCTCCTCCAGGGTGACGACCGCGCGCCCCGAGTGCTGCAGAGATCGGCGCAGCAGGTCCCCCAGATCGCTCACCGTCGCCACCGCAGTGTCGCGGTCCCCGTCCCGCACGAGACCCCCGATCGCGTGGAGCGCATTGAACAGGAAGTGGGGATGGAGCTGCATCTGCAGCACGCGCAGCCGCTCTTCGGCGAGGCGGGCCTCGAGCCCTGCATGGGCGGCCCGACGCCCGGCGTTTTCACTCGACTGACGGCGGAATTGCACGAACCCCACGATCGCGCCGTACACGATCGTGGTCGCCGCCGCCTCGTGGACAATCTGAATCAGGAAGGTCGCCCGCACCGAGTCGAGCGCGAAATACCAGCCGGCCGACCGCCCCGCGACCGTCATGACGAGCGAGTGTGACAGGAGAACGAGGCTCGCGACGAGGATGTGGATCGCGGCCGCTCGCGCCCGGAGTCCACTCGTGAATCCCCATCTCTGCTCGAGTCGGAGAACAAGGGGGACGACAGGAAACCAGAGCGCCCAGCGAAGCGCCTCGCCCGCGAACACGGCCGCCAATGGCTCGTGGTATCCCTTGATCTCCAGCGAGAGAATGACCCGGCTCGCCGTGAGGAGCGTGAGGAGAGCCGCACCGGCGAAGATCCACGGCACCGGGCCGCCTCGGATGTCATCCGCCGACATTTCCAGACTCCGATCAGAAGGGCCCGAAGGTGTGCACGTACTTCACGACGAGGGCACGCTGGCCGCTGCGGATCGTCCCATCCGGAAGGAGGGCCGAGTCGTCGTCGAGCGCGATCCAGAGACTCGTGCCCTCCCGGACAAAGTACCGCGCGCGGAGGCTCCCGGTCCATCTCTGGCCTACCGACGTATGCTGCACGAGGACGTCGGCGGAAAGCGCCGCGTTGAAGGACCATCGACTTCTCAACTGGAGCACGGAGCCCTGGAAAGTCTCCCGTCCTGCGGGCAGCCTGACGCGGAACCATTCGACCGAGGGCGTGAGCTCGAGGAAGGGCCCGGCCCGCCAACGGGGAGACAGCGTCGTGGACACGATGGTGCCATCGTAGTATTCCCCGATCCGCGCGAAGACGCTCCCCCCGAGGTTCCGGGCAGGAGGCGAGACGGCGAAGAGTCTTCCCCACGTGAATCCATGGAGACCCTCGGGGATGGACGCGCCGGGATGGAGCACGAACGGCGTGTCGAGGTGGTCGAGTGTCCGGGCCAGGCCGCCTCTGACAGTCGCACCGTTTCTGAATTCAAGCGTGCCTCCCGCCGAGAGCTGGGCGGTTTCGAGTTCCCCGCTGGTGCCGCGCACCAGGTACGAGCCCTCGAGAAGTGGGGCCCAGCGGACGAGCGGAGACTCCGACCCGGCAAAGACGCCCCAGGAGATCTGGCCGTCGATGTCACGATAATCGCGGCGCTGGACGAACCCGACCTTCGGATCGAAGCGCTCCCCTGCATAGCTCGCGGTGACACGGTAGCCGAGTCCGCGCCGGTTTCGATCCTCGAGCGTGATGGAGCCCGCGCTCGACCCGGCCCGACGCGACCCGCCGTCGATGCTTTCGCCCCAGTTGACGGAGAGGTAACGGCGGTCATCGAGACGAAACGTCCCGTCCGCGCCCAGCGTGACGTCTCCCTCCCGGAATGTGAAAATGGCTCCCACAGTGGAGAAGGGATTGATCAGACGGGTGCGAACCCGCGCGACGACGAAGGTCTCCGCAGGGTTATCGGGCCCCTCCGCAGTGCGCATTCCCAGCGCTCCGACATCCCAGTCGCCGATCCGCCCGACCGCCCTTCCTCCGACCGCGATTCTCGCGAGATCACCGCCCGCGATCCCGATCCGCCGGCTGTAGAAGAGGCGGTTGGCGCCGCCGGTGCGCACGTCGAACAGCCCCGCTCTCTCCTGGAAGAACCTGCGCTTCTCGGGAAGGAAGACGTCGAACCGACTCAAGTTCACGAGATGATCATCGGCTTCCACCTGCGCAAAGTCGGTGTTCAGGGACAGATCGACGTTCAGGTTGTCCGTGACCGCCAGGCGAACGTCTACCCCCGCCTCGCGCGTGGACCGGTCGAGGGCCGATTCCGTGGGCGATCCGTCCGGCGCCGCATCCGGACCGGTGCCCCGCTGAACACCCGCGAGCACGTAAGGGGACACGTAGACCGGCCTGCCGGGTTCGATCCCCTCGAAGATCATGTCCTGCGCCTGGGACGGCCTGTTGTATCCGAGCGTCCAGCCGGGATCGATCTGCGGGAAGGTGACCGTCTCGTTCCGGCGAGCAATGAACCGGCTCACGATGAGCCCCATCGTCACCACGCCATCCTCCGATTGGAACTTGAGGCTCGAGAACGGAATCCGGATCTCCGCGCTCCATCCGCCGGGTCCGCGGAGGGTAGCCGCATCCCAGAACGCATCCCACGAGTGGTCGATCGGGAAGCCGAAGGTGGGCTCAGCGTCGTTCGTGACCTGCGCGTCGATCCGGGTCCCCGCCGGATTCACGCCGAAGATCATCGCGGTCTCGTTGTCGTTGAACGAGTCGATTACCACTTCCAGCAGGTCGTCGTTCGCCCACCGGTCCCGTGTGAACGTGTTGACGGTCGGTTCGCTCCCATCGGCGATTTCCATCTCGGCGGCCACATAGAGGTACCGGTCGTCGTACGCCACGCGAACGACGGTTCGTTCGCTGGGCTCCGCACCGGCGTCGGGCTCGAAGGCTATCATCCGCAGGGGCTCGATGCGCGACCACACATCCTCGTCGAGCCGCCCATCGATCACGATCGATCCCTCGATGCGGGGAATACGAAAGGGTTCCAATGCAACTTGCTGGCCGGGATCGCCCCCGACGAGCAGTCCCATCAGCATCCACCAGCTCACATCTGCCATTGCGCGCTCCGGAAGTTCGTGGCCACCGGCGAAGGACTGGCTCGCCGCTCTTGATCGGTAGTCTAGCGGCCGCATGGGCGACAGCCGGATGATCCGAGGCGGTCGTTTCCGGCCGCGGGCCGGATCCGCAGAGCACTGGGGCGGAGCGCGCGGTGGCGATCGTTGGAACGAAGCGGGCGGCGGTGCCGGTGGAAGGGACGGGGCCGGGCAGTGAGGTGCCCTCCGTCGCCGGGTGGTCCGACTCGTCCCTGCGGGAGTCCGGGCGGCACCAGGTGAAATCCCACCGGGATCGTCCGTCTTGCCCCGGCCGCCAGCGTGGGAGGATCATCCCACAGCGCCGCGAGCCGATCAGTTCGACGCAGGCGCACGGAATCGCCGCCCCGTCAACCGACGAGGCTCGTCAGAGTCCGATGACACCGACTGCGGAGGAGCTTCATGCCCGGACATCAGAAGGTCAGTGAAAAGCGTGGCCCCCGACTTCAAGCGACGCTGGCCGTCATGCTCCTCGCGCTCGGGACCGCGCTGGCCGCCCACGCCCTGTCGGCGCAGGAACCGCTGACCCTGGACGACGTCCGGCAACTGAGCTCAACGCCGTGGCTCGGCATCTCCACTGACGGAAGCCAGGTCGCGTATCTGCTGAACGCTCCGGGTATGCCAGCCGATCTCTGGCTCGTGCCCTCCTCGGGGGGAGAGGCCACCCGGGTAACGGAGGGCGCAGATGTGCGGAGCGTCGCCGGATGGAGCGCCGATGGCGGGCGG
>JBGTMU010000047.1:0-7432 GCA_041743405.1 Longimicrobiales bacterium
GGGCCTCACTGCTACGTCCCCCGCTTCGCGGGCGACGCTTTCGACCCCAAAAGAAAGGGAGGTTGCAAAAACTTGATGAGGTTCAGGGGCGGACATTTCTACTTCACCCAACCCCCGGACTTTTCTACTTCATCCGAACAAGGGGTATGGCATTTCGCCGAGGGACGTCCGCTCCGGGCGCGGCGGACTCACTTCCTTCCGCGACCGAACCCATAGCGTGCGCCGACATGGAACTGCAGGTAGCTGACGGACTGCGTGAGTTCGTCCGGTCGTGTGTAGTCCGGCGCCTGGTACAACCTCGTGCCTAGCAGGAAATGTGTGCGCGGGCCGAGGGTGCGCAGGAGATCCACGCGCAGGTACGCACCCACGGTGCTTCCTGAGCAGTTCTCGCCGCAGTCCCAGTTGAGGTACGCGAGACCGAGACCGCCGTCCGCCTCCCATCGTTCGCCCAGCGGCCAGCGACGCCCAGCTCCTGCGAGCAGCTCGAGCTGGGCAGAGTATATGTCCGACCCCAGGGAGAGCCCGAGTTCCGGGCGGATGCGACCCGTCGAGGGCCGGAGGGTCGCCCGCGCATCGAGGACGAAGAGGCCGCTTCCTTCCGGATCGTCCGTGAGGGTCCGCATCCCCACACCGAACGCGATGTCCACGGTCTGCGCGTGGAGCGGCGGCGTCACGAGGCACAGCGCAGTCGCGACGACCAGCGTGACCCCGTAGAGACGGGTGCCGTGCATCCATGGGCGTGAGGAAAGCTCAACGGCGGCGAAAGGACCGAGTCGCGGAACGATGCGGAGAGCAGGCATGGTTGACGACCCGTACCGAGGAGCGAAGGCGAGCATTGTCGCAGCAGCGCGTCCGGGACCGGAGAACGCTCAGGGACAGGTATAGGAGGCTGGATGCGCATGCGTCAAGCTGCTCGCCAGGGGCAATGGTGCCGGGCGGGGCAGAGCCCCGTGGTGTGGCCCGGGCGCGACAGGTGCAGTTCAGGGGAGTCAACATCGACCCCCGCCGCACCCACTTCACCTGGAGTCGCTGGCTACTCCCAGCAGCACGCCGCCCGGCACGATTAGTGCATGTGCTGTGAAGCCCGGAGGCGTAAGCCCCTTACCCCAACCAGAGAGACCTCATGGTGAAGATGTCCAGGAAGATGACGAAGCAGCTCGGCAAGCGCGCAGAAGCGGTCCGGGATGCCGTAGGCGACTCGATCGATCGCATTTCGGGGGACTCGAAGTCCCACAAGGGTCGAACTGCCGCAGCCGCGGTTGGAGTGGCCCTCGCGGGCGCCGCGGGGATCACGGCAGCATATCGGTTCATGCGACGGCCGAACGGGGGCGCGACGCTTCACGTCGAATCCGACGGGGAGGACGGGTGGAAGATCCGAGACGGAGATTCCTCCTCCGCAGTGACTTCGTTCGGGACCAAGCGCGAGGCGCTCCATGCGGCGCGGGCCGCTGCGGCCGCCGCCGCCCCGAGCCAGCTCGTCATCCACAGAACCGATGGTTCGGTGTCACGCGAGCACCGCTACGAGCCCACGTAACTCACCCTCCCTCTTCAATGACCTCGGTTCGCACGCGCACCGCGAAGCCACGAGGCCGCACCACGTCGCCGCGATCCTGCACCAGCGTGCGTGTGAAGGCGGCGCCGAAGAGGAGGATGAGTGAGGAGTAGTACACCCACATGAGCACCACGACGAGCGACCCGGCCGCCCCGTAGGCCGAGCCCGGGGCGGCCTGGGTCAGGTAGTACGAGATGGCAAACTGCCCCGCCGAGAACAGGATGGCCGCGACGAACGCACCCTTCCACATGTCCTGCCATGACAGGTGGACGTCGGGGAGGACCTTGTAGACCATGGCGAAGAGCAGGGTGACCACGACGAGCGTCAGGGTCAGGTCTGCGGCGAGCGCCAGCAGATCGGGGACCGGGATCCAGTGCGCGGCCACGCTCTTCGCGACACCGAGGGCCACCGACAGGGCGAAGGACACGAGGAGGAGGAACCCGATCACGAGGACGAGCCCAAGCGACAGGAGTCGGGTCCGAGTGAAGCTCAGGATGCCGCTTCGCAAAGGCTGCGACTTGACATCCCAGAGGTTGTTCAGGGCGGCCTGCATCTGGGCGAAGACGGTTGTCGCCCCGAAAAGGAGTGCCATGAACCCGAGGAGCGTGGGGACGATCCCGGCCTCCTCGATGCTCGACTGCTCGACCGCGCTCTCCAGCGCAACGGCTGCCTGCGGCCCGACCAGCGATGCGATCTGCTGGGCAACCTCACCCCGCGCCGCTTCCGCTCCGAAGAAGATTCCCGCCGCGGAGACGAGGAGGATCATCAGGGGCGCCAGCGAGAACAGGGTATAGAACGCCATCGCCCCCGCGTACTGGAATGCATGCTTCGACATCCACAGTGAAGCGGTCTCCTTCAGGAGTTCCCAGCTGCTCTTCACTCGTCTCCGGATGTGCCGCCCCTCCCTTCTCACGTGGGGGCTCTGCGTTCACGGAGACTCCAGCCAGTCATGACGAAGCGACAGGACTGGCAGCAGGGCCTTGAGCTTCGAGGAGTTCCTGCAGTTCGAGCCGTCCGAGCATCTCCTTCTCGAGGAGTGCCGCCGCGATCCGGTCCATCAGGTCACGTTGCTCCTCGAGCAGCTCGAGGGCACTGAGGTACGCCTCGTCGATGATTCGCCGGATCTCTTCGTCGACGAGCCGGGCCGTGTGCTGTGCGAGAGGTTCGTCTTCAGCGGAAAGATCGACCATTCCCATTTTCTTGCTCATCCCGAAGCGTACGACCATGCGGCGGGCAATCTGGGTGGCATGCTGGATATCTGCGCCCGCGCCCGTGGTGACATGGTCGGCTCCGAGGATGTGCTCCTCGGCCGCCCTCCCGGCCATGAGCATGACCAGCCGGGCCCGGAGTTCGGAGAACGCGTGCGTATGCCGATCCCGTTCGGGGAGCGACGCCGTGACGCCCAGCGATCGCTCACGCGGAATGATGGTCACCTTGTGCACGGGGTCGAGCCCCGGAAGGAGCAGCCCGACCACGGCGTGCCCGGCCTCATGGTAGGCCGTCAGACGTCGTTCGGCGCTGGTGAGGACGAGACTTCGCCGCTCGCTTCCCAGAAGGACCCGGTCGCGCGCCTCTTCCAGATCCGCCATTTCGACCGAGCCGGATCCGCGCCTGGACGCGGCGAGCGCTGCTTCGTTCATGATACTCGCGAGATCCGCTCCGCTCATGCCTCCGGTGCCGCGCGCCAACGCCTCGAGCGAGACGTCCGGAGCGAGCGGCAGCCCCTTCGCGTGAACCTCGAGGATCCCTTTGCGCCCGAGAAGGTCGGGGTATCCCACCGTGACTCTCCGGTCGAACCGGCCGCGGCGCAGAAGCGCCGGGTCCAGTACGTCGGGACGGTTTGTAGCGGCGAGAACCACCACGCTGTCACTCCGTGTGAACCCGTCCATCTCGACGAGAAGCTGGTTCAGGGCCTGCTCCCTCTCGTCCTGGGACCCGGTGTTTACGGCCTCGCCCCGGCGGCGTCCCACGGCGTCGATCTCGTCGATGAAGACGATGGCCGGAGCGTGCGCCCGCGCCTGCCGGAACAGATCCCTTACCCGGGCAGCGCCCGTCCCCACATACATCTCGACAAAATCTGATCCGGACGCGGAAAAGAACTCGCAGCCAGCCTCGCCGGCGACCGCACGGGCCAGCAGGGTTTTCCCGTTCCCGGGCTCCCCCGCGAGCAACGCCCCGCGCGGCATCCGGCCTCCCAGGCGGGTGAACTGCTGCGGGTCACGAAGAAATTCCACGATCTCTTCCAGGTCCGCCTTCGCTTCGTCGGCTCCCGCCACATCGGCAAACGATACTGTGCCCCTGCCTTGACGGCCGATGCGACTTTTCGACTTCGAATGCTGGACGAAGCGGGCACCCGGGCCTTTCAGGAAGAAGAGGGCGACGGCTCCCAGCAGAAACAGCCAGATCAGGACGATGCCCACCCAGCCGAGCAGCGATCGCCCCGTGATGCGCGCATCGATGGGGACCTGAGCGGCTTCGAACCGCTGGATCACATGATCGCTCAGCGGAACCGGGAGTACGGTGCGGAACTCGACAGGCGTTGTCGCGCCTGAGAGTACTTCCTCCCGCATCCGGCCTTCGATTCGGCTTCCGTCGACGAAGGTCACACCGAGGATCCGGCCCTCATCGAGCGCCGCGGTCAGTTCCGAGTAGGAAATCTCCGCGACGGCTTCCGTTCGCCATGGGGAGATGAGCAGGAGCAGGGCCAGACCCACCAGCGCGAGGAGCCCGCCACCGGCAAGCAGGACATTCCGCCTGCGTACCTGTCTTTCTCTTGGTGTCCGGTCGTACATCGGGTCGGGAGCCGTCCTTGCCAGAAGGGAATGCGGCCGGGCTGCAGGACCATGGCTCCGGATTCGAAATCGGCGATGGACACCTTGGCCACCCCATTCAGGGCGGCGCGCTCAGACCTACCCTCATGTATACACCAGAGCGGGGGAGAGGGTGCTCCGGGCCTGTCAGCCCTCCCCCTGCTGCCTTGCCCGGTACTCCGGGGTCAAAGGGCGAACTCTCCCATCGTGAGCGTGCCGGTGACCCCGTGCAGAATCACGCCCGCAGGAGCGCGCAGCGCCATTATATAGAGATCGGCCAGGTCCTCGATGTGCACCAGTGGCCACCGCTGGGTTCCCGTGCCGACGATCGGGAGCTCTCCGCGCGAGATCATCCCGGGGAGCCCGCCGCCCCGTCCGAAGACGATTCCCGGGCGGAGCACCACGGCGCGTACGCCGGGAGCGGCCCGCAGAACTTCCGCCTCCAGGGATGCGCGCCACGCGACGAGCGCCGGCGGATGGGGAACTGAGCGCTCATCCGAGACCCCTGCACCCAGGACCCAGGCACCGCTCGTGTACAGGAACGGCTTGCCCGAGCCGCTGAGCGCCTTGAGGAACGCCCGCGTCGCAGCCTGGTCTACTTGCGCAGCATCCTCGGCCCCTGTGTTTCCGAGATGGACGACGGCATCGACAGTTCCCGCGATCCTTTCCAGTTCATCCGTGTTCCGCAGGTTTCCCCAGACGGACTTCCACCCCCTGCTGCTGGCGTGCGCCATCGTTTCCGTCGAGCGCGCCAGCGCCACGACCGAGTGGCCTTCCGAATGGATCGCTTCCGCGACCGCGCTGCCGATGTAGCCGGTCACACCCGTGATCAGGACCTCCATGCTGCCTCCTGTTGTCGTGCTGCGAAGTGGACGAGGCGCGATCGGGGGAGGCACCTGCCTCGCAAGGACCTGTCACGCCGGGCGGTCGAGCTGCGATTCATGTTACTGACCACCCATTACCCACTCGATTACGCGGGACCGTTTAACCGAACCGGAATCCGATTCCAGGCGCCCCTCTCGAACGGAATCCGCCGCAGTAGACGCCCTCGGTGGGCGCACCTTCCGGCATCATTGACCGCAGAATCCCACAGGTGCGACATTCGTGGCGGCACCGGGCGAATTCCGGTCGGGGCCTTCCGGCCATCCGACTGGGATCTGCCATCATGCCTGGCGCACCCTCCCCATCGCCCGTCCTGGCTCCCGTCGCGGATGCGCGCCCCGCCTCCCTCCCCGTGGAGTTGACGACGTTCATCGGCCGCGAGGCGGAGCTCCGATTGCTCGAGGGGCTTCTTCAGCACAGACGGCTCCTCACGCTGACGGGCGCTGGGGGCAGCGGGAAGACTCGGCTGGCGGTGGAGCTGGCGTCCCGGGTCGGCGGGGGGTATCCGGACGGCGTGGCATGCGTGGAGCTGGCGGCCCTGTCGGATCCAGACCTCCTGCCCAGGCAGATCGCAGCCGCGCTCGGTGTTCCCGAGGATGGCGGTGGGCTGGCTCTCGAGTCGCTGACGGATGCCCTCCGCCATCGTTCGTTCCTGCTCCTGCTGGACAACTGTGAGCACCTGGCTCACGCCACCGCCGCCCTGGCCGACACGTTGCTCCGGACCTGCCCCCGCTTGAAGCTGCTGGCCACCAGCAGGGAGGCTCTCGGAGTCGGAGGCGAGCTCGCCTGGCTGGTCCCCCCGCTCACGATACCCGACGACGAAATCTCCGGGGCTGCGGGCCCGGAGGGGCTCGCCCAGTTCGAGGCCATTCAACTGTTCCTCGCCCGCGCCCAGGATGCATCCCCCGGCTTCCGGCTCACCGCGGCAAACAGCGCCGCCGTCGCAGGAATCTGCCGCCGCCTGGACGGCGTTCCCCTGGCGATCGAGCTCGCGGCGGTGCGCGTGAAGGTGCTCCAGCCCGAGCAGATTCTGCGGCGCCTCGACAACATCTTCGGGCTGCTCACCTGCAGCAAACGAATGGCGATCCCCCGCCATCGCACGTTGCAGGCGACCATCGACTGGAGCTACAACCTGCTCACCGAGCCTGCGCGCGTGCTTCTCCAGCGCCTGTCCGTGTTCAGCGGCGGCTGCGGCATCGATGCCGTGGAGATCGTCTGTGCCGGCGATGGGATCGCTGACACAGAAGTGCTCCACCTCCTGGCGGAGCTGGTCGGCCAGTCCCTCGTCAACATGCGCGAGCACGGCGGGGAGGCTCGGTACACCCTTCTCGAGATCGTGCGACAGTACGGCGAGCAGGCGCTCGGCGCGGATCCATCCTCGGAGTCGGAGACGCGGAAGAAGCACGCCATCTACTACGCCCGGATGGCGGAGCCTGTGCACGCCGAACTCGAGCGCACGAACTCGCGGGAAGCGCTTGCCCACCTCGTCCTCGAGCAGGACAACCTCCGGGCCGCGCTCCACTGGACCCTGGAACAGGGTAACGACCCCGACCTCGCCGTCCGGATTATCGCCGCCTGCTGGCGCTGGTGGTTCCACGCCGGTCGCTGGTTCGAAGGCGCGCACTGGTGCGAGACAGTCGTAGCGGCCCGCCCTGCCCGCAGGCCGAGCGCCGCCTGGGTCAACACTCTCAACGGCGCCGGGGTGTTCGCGTACGTCCAACGCGATTCCGTCATCTGCCGTACCCGGCTGGAAGAAGCCGAGTCCATGGCGCGCGTAGTGGGTGACCCTGAGCTGCTCGCCCAGATCCTCTATCGGCTCGCCCACCTCTACTGCGATCTGGGCGAAGGGGACGTCGCTCTGGAACGCGCCGGGGAGGCCGAGCGCCTCGCCCGCGAGACCGGCGAGTCCTGGATACTCGCGGAGGTACTCGTCTACGCCACTGGCTTCGTCCACCGCCAGCAGGGCCGCGCCGAGGCGGCGGACGTCGCGTTTGCAGAAGCCGAGTCCCTTGCACGCCCTGTCGGCGCGCTCATGGCGCTCATGGAAGCGCACACCGGGCGAGCCATGCTTGCTCTCGATCAGGGCGACGTGGCCGCCGCCAGCGTGCAGGCATGCGGTGCATTTGACGCGGCCTGCCGCCTCGGAGATCACTGGTACGTTTCCCGTGCTCTCCTCGTCGCTGCGGCC
>JBGTMU010000048.1:0-5014 GCA_041743405.1 Longimicrobiales bacterium
ACCGAGTCCGCGGGCGCGCCACCGACAGCCATCGGAGCCCCCCGGAAGTACAGCCGCCCGAGCCCATCCACGCCACCCGGAATCAGAGTGCGGGGAGGCCGGCCCGGCTCGAACCCGCCCAGCACGATCGGAAGGGTCCGAGCGAAGCGCCCGTCGGGCGCAATCACCGTGAGCCGGGCGTTGCCCAGGTCCACGAGCAGCGTCGAGTCTCCAGGAAGGGGCCAGACCGCATCCGGCTGTGCGTACTCGTCGGGACCTTCGCCCAGTTGACCGAGTGGCGTGGATGTGCGCAGGTCCGCCGACAGTGCCAGAAGTGAGCGCCCGAGGGGGTCGGCCACGAGGACCCGCCCATCGGCGAGCTCCCGAAGCGTGGTCACCAGCGCGAAGGGCTCAGGGTGAACCGCGCTCGCGGCCCCCAGGGTTCGGGGGGGCTGGGCCTCGACCGGGTGCGCGGCTCCGAGTGCAAGCGCGAGAACGGCGCTCAGAGCGAGCATCATGTGCTGGAACATGGACAGACTCATCGCGGAGGGGAACGAGTGAACCGATGGCGGGCTTTCCATTCGATGCGAGCGGCCTCGGCGCGGTTGCCCGGTCGCTCACCCCCTTCCGAAGATCGCCTTTCGCAGCCCCAGGAGTATGCTTTCCGAGCCGACCGGGAGATCGTTTCGGGCTCGGCGTTCCTCCAGAAGACGCTGAAGCGTGTCGAGGATCGCAGGCCTCTCTTCGACGAGAGGGCGAAGCAGGCCAGCCCCCACTTCGAGAACCGTGGCTCCATCCAGAGCCCGCACCGTGGCGCTCCTCCTCTCACCCAGGAGGAAGGCGAGTTCCCCCACCACAGCCGGGGGTTGCAGCATCGCCATCTGGCGTTCGGTGCCGTCAGATCCGCGCGCGACGACTTCGAGCTTCCCGGACTGGAGAATGAACAGGGACGAGCCCTCGCGGCCCTGCACGATGATCCGCTCGAGGTGTCCGAGATGGATCGGGCGAACGCGGTCCGCAAGGCTGCCGAGTTCATCAACGCTGAGAGCCGAGAAGAGCTCCACCTTCTGGAGCAGCACCAGCACCGCCTCATGGTCCAGCTCTGGAGGCGCCGACTCTTCCACCACGACCTCCAGCGTACCTGCGAACCCGTCGCGGCGCTGAAGGAGCGTCATCCGACCGAGCTGCCGTTCCAGATACGCCTCGAGGAGGCTCGCCGAGCGGGGCACGCATTCGTCGCCGGTGTACTCCATGAGTCCGCGATCCCGAGCCCACCCCGCGATGTAGTTCATCGACGCCCTGTACTGACGGCAGGCCGACGGGAAAATCCCATCCTGATCCCCGAACGCCTCGGTGATGGCCTTCGGGAGGTAACGCATCCCGGCCACGGCTCCACTCTGATGCCAGAGCGCGAAGTCGCGGACAGGGGCTGGAAACTGGTCCAGCTCCGGGAAGGCATCCTGGTTCATCTGGAGAACCGCGCGCTCGGCGTCGCGGAAAACCCGATGCCACGATTCCTGCGCATTCTGGAGGTTGGGCCCCGCCAGGTCGATTGCGTGCTTCAGGTCTTCATGGTGCGCGTGGAGGAAGCCCAGCGTCGCGGCCTTCTTCCGCATGAGGTTCAATGCTCCGGTCGGAGCTCCGCCGACGCCTCCTCCGAAGGCGATCTTCCTGAGTTCCCAGACCTCCCGCCATGCATCCACATCCAGGCGCCGTCGGATCTCCTCGAACTCGGGCGCATTCTCGAAGGCGTCGCGCTCTTCAGGAGAGAGGATGTCGACGTCTTCCTTCACGGCCTCCGCGACCCCGAGGCAGGTCAGGAGCTCGAGGTACAGGCCCACGCGCAGCAGCCAGCCCGGGTCCGTGAGCATCCGCTTCTGCTCGATCAGGTCTCCGGTGATGGCGAGCATGTAGAACCGCGCCTTCTGCATGCCGATGCTCAGGACCGGGTACCAGGGGTGCGCCTGGATGCCGACGCGATACCCTGCCGCCTTCGCCTGGCGACGCGTATCCATTGGAAGCACGATGTCGACCAGCCGCTGATACAGTGAGCCGAAGAGCCCCTCGTTGTAGACCTCGAACTCGTAGTCGCTTCCCGCGATGCGAACCCCGTCACGCTCCACATCCAGAAGAATCCGGAACCGCTGGTGCAGGAGGGTCTGCAGCCCCAGATAGCGCGAGGACTCGACCGGCACCCTTTCGGGTCCGAAGGTTTCGTGGACTTTGAGGGAGAGGGCCTGTGCACGGGGAACCGACCCGGCGTCAACCGGATCGGAAAGCCTTTCCAGGAGGGGAAGCAGATCGCGTCGATCCCACCCCTGTACGGTTCCGATCACCTCGCCGCGGAAGTCGATGGCCTCGATGGTGCCGAAAACCTCCGCCCGCTCCGGGAACCCGGCGCAGGGCCTGTCGTCTTCACGGCAGCGCAGGAGGAAGGTCAGGGTAGCGTCCTCATCCCGGCCGGAATGGAAGAGAGCCACCTCCTGGCTGGAACCGAGTCCGGGGAAGGAGATCTCATCCACGGGACGCCGACCGGGAATGCAGCGCTCGAAGTCGGCCCGAAAGCGCGAGGTGCCCTGACTGTCCAGAAAGAGTCGGGTGTGCCGATCGACCAAAGCCACTTTCTCTACCGGGGTCAGCTCCGTGACCGACACCCGGAGGAGGTCTTCCAGTTGTTGTTCGAATGCGCGGCGATGCACGAGGGCTCCTTTCTCCGGTTGTGTGGAAGGCCCACGATATCACTCCTTGAAGGTATCCGATAGGCGGAATCCGCCACGGTTCGTATATTGCGCACCTCCCGGCGCCCTTCCCCTTGGGAGAGATTGAATGAGAGTGCTGCTCAGCGGAGCCACCGGCTTCCTCGGAGGGCGTGTGGGCACCCTTCTCGCGGAGGCGGGCCATTCCCTACGCGGGTTCGTGCGTGACCCGGCCCGGTGGACGACTCGACCGGAAGGAGCCGAGGTGGCGACCGGCGATGTGACGGACCCGGTGGCGTATCGGGCGGCCGCCGAGGGGTGCGACGTGGTCGTCCATGGGGCGGCCCTCGTGAAGCTGTGGGACCGGGATCCCTTCGCATTCGATCGGGTGAACATCGGGGGACTCGCGAACGCCGCGGAGGCCGCGCGGGCTGCAGACGCCCGGCTCCTGCACGTGTCTTCCTTCTTTGCACTGGGGCCCACGGACGGGCGCATCTTCGACGAGGACACCCCAAGGGCCTCGGACGCCTTCCACACGGACTACGAGCGCACGAAGACCGAAGCTGACCGTTTGGCGCGGGGTCTTTCGGAGGCGGGGCTGCCCGTGGTCCGCCTCTACCCCGGCGTGGTGTATGGTCCGGGCAACCTGACGAGCGGAAATCACGTGGTCGGTCTCCTCCTCGATCACGCGCGGGGAAGGCTCCCGGGCATCCTCGGGCGGGGTGAGGAACTCCAGTGCTTCGCATACATCGATGACGTGGCTGGAGGGGTGGTGAAGGCCGTGGAGCGGGCGCGGCCGGGCTCCGCCTTCATCCTGGGCGGCGACAACCGGAGCGCGATCGACCTCTTCGATGCTTTCCATGCCGCGAGCGGGATCCGGCCTCCCACGCGCCGCATCCCCTTTGGCATCGCCGAGCTGGGGGGGCTCTTTCTTCGGTGGGGCGCCGAGATCACCGGGAAGGAACCGATCGTGACGGACGAAGCGGTCCGCGTATACCGGAGGGAATGGGCCTATTCCTCGGAGCGCGCGGTGCGGGAACTCGGATATTCCGTGACCCCGCTTGAAGAGGGGATCGACCGGACCGTGCGCTGGCTTCAGGAAGTTGGTCGCTTGTGACCCGCGAGGAGACGCCTTCCGCACACCCGCGTTCCAGCGCGCCCTCGGAAAACCGGCACGACGAGCTCCTGCGCAAGCTCCTCCACATCGGGACCGGGGGTGGGGCCCTCCTCCTCCGATGGACGGGGTGGTGGGGGGCGGTGCTCCTGGCCGGGGCCGGGGTCCTCTTCAACGGCTTCCTCCTCCACCGGGTAACCGGGGGTCGCCTGCTGAGGCGGGGTGAGCAGGAAGCCGGGTGGTCCCGAGGCGTGCTGGCCTACCCCACAATGATTCTGGTGCTGGTCGTCCTTCTCCCCGGACGGCTCGAGCTGGTGGCGGCGGCGTGGGGGATGCTGGCGCTGGGTGACGGCGCGGCCGGGCTGCTCGGCCCACGGACCGGAGGCCCTGTGCTCCCCTGGAATGCAAGGAAGTCCTGGGCGGGCCTCGGGGCGTTCGTGGTGGTGGCCTTCCCGAGCGCGCTGTTCCTCATCCGCTGGACCCAGGGCGGAGGGGCACCCGGAATCGGGGTCGCATTCGCGGGCTCGGACACATGGCTGCTGATCGGGTGCTTCGCGGCGGCGATCGCGGCAGGCGTTGCCGAGTCGCTCGACAGCGAGATGGACGACAACATCCGGGTCCCCCTGGCGGGGGTCGGGGCGCTCCTCGTGGCGGCGGCGATCGATCCGGGAGAGCACTCCCCCTGGACCGCAGCACTGCAGGCCCCTTTCCCCGGGCTCCTCCTGCTCCTGATTCCTGCTGCGGCGGCCTGGGGCGCGAAGGCGGTTTCCCTTTCGGGTGCCCTGGGCGGCTGGGTGCTCGTGGCGGGGCTCTACATGTCCAGTGGCTGGCCCGCGGTCTTCGCGTTTGGCTCCTTTTTCGTGGTGGGCACGGGTGCAACCCGGCTCGGGGGAAGGCGGAAGCGCGAACTCGGGGTGGCACAGGAGGATGGAGGACGCCGCGGCGTTTGGCACGCGGCCGCGAACGCCGGTGCCGGACTTCTCTTCGCCTTCCTGGCGGCTTTCGGGGGGGCGCCCGAGCTCTTCTCGCTGGCCATGGCGGCGTCGTTCGCGACCGCCGCGTTCGATACCGCGTCTTCCGAGGTCGGTCAGGCCCTTGGTCGACGCCACTTCCTCATCACCTCCTTCCGACAGGTCGCTCCCGGGACCGAGGGAGCCGTGTCCATCGAAGGCACACTCGGCGGGATGGCCGGGGGGGCCGTGGTCGCGGTCACGGCACTCGCGAC
>JBGTMU010000049.1:0-1525 GCA_041743405.1 Longimicrobiales bacterium
TCGCCGGGGTGAGCCCGAGACGCGATCGGCGGCGGGGTTCGTCCCGATTTCCGGGATCATCTCCGCCGCGAACACGCGCGATGCGGCGGCGGCGGGGTTGATCCCGGCGGACAGGGCCTCGATTCCCCTCCGGGTCCCACCGGCCTCTCGCTTCGGCGGCTCGTCGGCGCCAGTGGGAACGGCCCTACCCCCCCGAGTCGTACTTCCGCGCAATCTCCGCCAGCCGTTCATATATCTCCGGGGCCGACACCCACCATCCCCCGACCATGACCCCCGCCCGCTCCGACAGAGCTTCCAGCGACTCGAGAGGGTTCGCTTCGAGGAGCATCAGATCGGCCCGGTTCCCCACCGCCACCGTCCCGAAGTTCCCGGCTTCCCCGAGCGATTCCCGGGCGTACTCCGCCACATTCCGCGTTCCGGAAAGAAGCACCTCGAAGGGGCTCATCCCGGCATCCTCCATCAGGGGAATTTCGCGGTGGAGCGCGAAGCCGGTGACGTTGAAGAGCTGCGGGGAATCCGTCCCCATCAGAATCGGGACGCCCGCTTCATGGGCCGCACGCAGGAATTCCTGACGCATCTCCCGGTGCGCGCGGTCCGCTTCCGGAGTGATCTGGGGGTTGGCCAGATTCGCTTCGGCCCGGTTCCGGTAGTTCATGCGCATTCCCGGCGAGATGTAGCGGAACTCCGGGAAAGCCAGGATGGAATCCGGATCCACGTGCCCGTACAGGTTGTTCCAGAGGTACTGGGTCGGCACCATCCAGACCCCGCGCTCCGCCAGCTCCCGCACCAGCGCCTCCAGCTTCGCCCGGTCCGTCGCGCCGAAGACCTCTTCCAGCGAGGCTCCTTCCGGCAGGTCATCGCGCCGCGTGGCCTCGAGGAATCCGTCCAGGTGGTCGATCGTGGCCATCCCCGTCCGAATGGCGTGGTGAATGCCCACATCCGCGGGAATGTGACCGCCGAAGGTGAGTCCCGCCTCCCTCGCGACCACGACCATCCGATCCCAGCTCGCAACCGAGACCCCGGGGTGGATCTTCAGGAAATCGTAGCCAGCTTCGGCGTGCGCCCGCACCAGCCGTTCCGCATCTTCGGGAGTCGGTGCGGAAGTTCCGTTGACCGAAGGGGCGCCGACATGGAATTGCGGGCCGAGCACCTCCCCGTTGCGGATTTCCTCGCGCAGCGGGATCTGGTACGACGACCCCAGCATTCCCCGGATCGTGGTGATTCCATTGGCCACATAGAGGAAGAGCGTCTCCTCGACGAGCTCGCGCGGCGGATCCTGCCCCGAGGGCACGTGTGCATGCATTTCGGCCAGCCCCGGCAGCAGGAAGCGGCCCCGTCCATCGATCCGGACCGCACCCTCCGGCACCGGAGTGGATTCGCCGGAACCCATGGCCACGATCACCCCGTCTCGCACGATCACGTTCTGCCCGGGAAGCTCGCGTTCCCGATCCATCGGAATCACCGTCACATCCACGAACGCGTAGTACCCCCGCTGGGGCACGACCGGATCGGCGGGCGCGACGCC
>JBGTMU010000050.1:0-27697 GCA_041743405.1 Longimicrobiales bacterium
GCGCTCCTCCCGCCCGCCGCGCCCCGCCTGCCCGTCGCGCCCCTCCCGCCCATCTGGCCCATCTCGCCCCTCCCGCCCAGCGCGCTCCTCCCCTCCGTCCGAAGCTTCGCCGCCATACTCCACCCCCTTCTCCCGCACGACGCCCAACTGCACCACTCCGGACCGAGCCATCGCACACCCCCTAAGTGTAAGGAAAGTAAAACGTTACGAAATATAAGGGGTGGTTTGGCGGCCTCACCGGAGGCCGCTGGAGCCGCGAAAAGGGGGTGTCAGATCATCGGAGTCGGGCCAGACGCTCTTCGAAGGCCTCAAGGCCCCCCGGCGGCGTGCTGCGTCCCGCATGGAACCGCTCCCCGCCGAGCCCCACTGCGCCATTCGGAAAGCTGTCCATAGCAGAATGGGCCAAGTTCATAGGGAGATGGGGAGGGGTGGCGCCGTCCCGAGGTTGCCCCGATTGCCGTGTAACCGAATGGGCGAGGTTCATAGGGAGATGGAATGCTGCGTGAGGGGACCAGCGCACATCCGAACTGGGCGACAGGCGGGCCGGGGCCACGGAGGAAGTGACGTCGAGTTGAGCCCAGGAATGCAGGATGAGGGTCGAACTGAGCCCGGGAAGGCTGAAGCGGGACCGAGTTGAGCCCCGACGGTTTGGAGCGGGGGTCGAGCTGAGCCCGCGCGGTTCAGAGCCGGGCTGAGCTCAGCCGGGAAGATCGGAGCGGGGTCGATGAAGCCTGGGTCTCCTGGATCGGAGCCGCCAGCGAAAAACGAGAGTCGAAGTCGATACCGACTCGGCACGCACTCGGGCAGCGTTCCGCCCCCTTGAGACCCCCTCAGAGCCCAAGCAGCTCCGCCGCCGTCCCCCCCAGAATCCGTCCCCTTTCCTCCTCGTTCACCGGCATCCCGCGCACTGCCGCGAGCGCCCGGTCGACGTAGCCTACTTGATGCGGATAGTCGCTCCCGAACACGATCCGGTTCGGTCCGGCGAAGTCCAGTCCCAGGCGGAGCGCGGCCGGATTGAAATTCACGGTGTCGATGTAGATCCGTGAGAAATACTCGCTCGGGGGTCGGGTGATGTGTTCGCGGCACTCGGGGTAGACCTCGTACCCGCGCCCCACCCGCTCTGCCATGAAGGGGATCGTGCCCCCGAGGTGACCGACGACGAGCTTGAGCGTGGGAAGGCGCTCCAGCACCCCCGCAAAGATGAGCCGCGTCACCGCAGCCGTCGTGTCGAACTGGAACCCGAGGAGTGCGGTGAGGCGATACGCCTCGAGCTGGCCCAGGACCGCAGGATTCGTGGGATGGATGAAGGCGGGGACACCCAGTGCGGCGAACTTCTCCCAAAGCGGGAAGTACTCCGGCTCGTCGAGGGTGCGCCCATTCACATTCGAGAAAACGAGTGCGCCCCGGTGCCCCATCCCGACGGCGCGCTCCAGCTCGGCAACACTCGCTTCCGGGTCCTGGAGTGGGAGGGCGGCGAGTGGCGCAAACCGGCCGGGGAATCGAACCGCTGCGGCGGCAAACTCGTCATTCACGAGCCGCGCGAGCTCGATCCCGCGTTCCCGCTCCTCGATGTGGACCCCGGGGGTGGTGAGGCTGAACGCATGCACATCGACTCCGGCTTCGTCCATTGCCCGGATGCGCTCATCCAGGTCGCGATGCCCGTCCGCGACCACGTTGTAATCCCCCGGATAATGCACAAGCATGCGACCGTCCGCGGCTCGGCTCACCCGCGCGTTCGACTTCCCGCGCTCGAGTTCCTCCAGATATGCGTCCGGGTAATAGTGGTTGTGGAAATCGACGATCACTTCAGCCTCCATCGGGGGGTTGGGAGTCGGAGCGGGCAGCGGCCCGGCCCATTCTCGACCAGTAGACATAGAACGGGAGCCCGGCCAGTGTGAGGACGATCCCGACGGCGGTCTCCTGAAACGAATATCGAAGGGAATTGATCAGATACCACCCGAACACTGCAAGAAAGAGGAGGGGCGTGAACGGGTACAGGGGAACGCGGAATGGCCGGGGAAGCTCCGGCTCGCGCACGCGCAGAACGATCAGGGCGACCACGCCGAGTGAAAGGAAGACGTAGTTCGGAAACGCGGTGTAGGTGATGATCTGCTGGTACGTTCCCGTGAGAGCGAGGACCGAAGCCCAGCCACCCTGGAGCGCAATCGCCGCTGCCGGGGTGCGCCAGCGAGGGTGCACGCGGGCCACCCGCTCGAAGAAGAGGCCGTCACGCGCCATGGCGAAGTAGACGCGGGGCACGCTCAGAAGCTGCGCGTTCACCGTCCCGAAAGCGGAAAGCATCACGGCGGCGGCGATGAACCCTGCTCCCCCCGGCCCCACGAGGATCTGCATCGCATCCGAGGCGGGGCGCTCGCTTGCCCGGAGCACTTCGAAGGGAAGTACCCGCAGGTAGACCACATTCGCGAGGAGGTAGACGAGGAGGACGACCGCCATTCCTCCCAGAATGGAGCGGGGAATCGCCCGCTCGGGATCGCGGACCTCACCGGCGACGAAGGTGGAATACCACCATCCGTTGTAGGCGAAGAGCGCGACGATCATCGCGACCCCGAAGGCCCCGAGGAGGGGGGGCGCCCCGACGCCCTCCGGGATCAGGGGCGCGACGGACCCCGCATAGGGCGCACCGAACGCAAACCCGGCCACGATCAGCGCGCTCACCCCTGCCACCTTCGCCACGGTGAACACGATCTGTACCCCGCCGCCCGCCCGGACCCCCAGGCAGTTCAGGACGGTGAGCACCCCGATGCACGCGACTGCCACGAGGCGCTGCGTCCACACCCCGTAGGGGATCCACGCCCCGATGAACTGCCCGGCGTAGATCGCAAATGCGGTCGCAACCGCCGCCATCACCCCGGTGAGCACCACCGCGAACATCGCCCAGCCGAAGAGGAAAGGGAGCCACCGCACCCTGAACGCGCGCGCCAGGAACGCGTAGGTCCCGCCGCTGCGCGGAATTGCGGCCCCGAGTTCGGCGAAGCAGAGTCCGCCCGCGAGCGCGAGCACGCCGCAGACGATCCAGACGAGCAGGCTCATCCCCGGCGCACCCACCTCCCGCGCCACGATCGCCGGGCTCACGAAGATCCCGGACCCGATCACCGCGCCAGCTACGAGGGTGAGGGCGGCCGTCGTGCCAAGCCCGCGTTCGAGGCCTGCCTCGCCGGGCGGTGGACGGACTTCCGGAATCCTGAACATCGGCGAAGCTGAGCCCGGTCAGGGGCTGGCGTCAATGATCGCGCGCTCATCCGCGCTCTGGCGAATCCGCCCGGATGGAGTAACGTTCGGCGGCATGCCGACTCCTCTCTCCCGCCGAAACTTCCTTTCCAGAGCCTCGCTCGCCGCGGCTGGCCTGGCGCTCGGCGGAGCCGCAGTCCCGGGGTGCTCGGGTGGGATGGGACCGGCTGCGACCTCGCTCCAGGGAGTGGCTCCGAGGCGTCTCCGGCCTCTCGCCCCCGTCCGCGTTTCCGAGGATCGGGTGATCCGGACCGTCGCCGGACTGCGGCCGTTTCGCGCCTCGGGGTTCGTGGTCCGCGCTGACCGCTTCGACGAGCGGACGGTCGTCCACAACTACGGCCACGGCGGCGGCGGAATCTCGCTCGCATGGGGGAGCTCAGAGCTCGCGGTGGAGGAACTCGCGCCGTACGCCTCCCCGGACGACGGCCCCGTCGCGGTGCTCGGATGCGGGATCATGGGGCTCACCTCGGCCCGGCTGCTCCAGGATCGCGGCTACGCGGTGACGATCTACACCCGGGACCTTCCCCCCGATACCACGTCGAACGTGGCGGGCGGCCAGTGGTCGCCCTTCACCGTGTCCACCGCGGGACAGACCACCCCGGAGTACGACAGCCAGTTTGAGGACGCGGCCCGCCGCTCGCACCGGCGCTACCAGGCGCTCGTGGGGCCTCGCTACGGGGTGCGCTGGATCGAGAACTACGTGCCGCGGGGCGCCCCCGGTTCACCGCCGATCAGCCCCATCGCCGACCTCTACTTCGACGAGGCGGAGTTCGGTCCCGGCGAGCACCCGTTCCACACGCCATACCTGCGCCGTTTCACGACGATGCTCATCGAGCCCGGGATCCTCCTCCCCCGCCTGATGGACGAGTTCCACCTCCGCGGAGGGCGGGTCGCAGTGCGCGAGCTCATGAGCCTCGAGGAAGTGCTGACGCTTCCCGAACCCCGGGTCGTGAACTGCACCGGGCTCGGGGCGCGCGAACTGTTCGGCGACCCTGAGCTCACGCCGATCAAGGGGCAGCTCGTGGTACTCCTTCCCCAGCCGGAGGTCGACTACATCACCCTGGCCGGGGCTTCGTACATGTTCCCCCGCTCGGACGGGATCCTTCTCGGAGGGTCGCAGGAAGTGGGCGAATGGTCGACGGAGCCCACGCCTCCCGTCGTTGCCCGCATCCTGGAGGGGAACCGGGATGTTTTCGAAGGGATGGGCCGGTTCCCCTGAGTGCCTCGGATGGGCGTGGCCCCTCTCTACTCCATCCGCTCACCGATACACGTCCTTCCGATGCCCAATCTTCAGGATGATCACGATCAACCGGCGACCCTCCACACTGTACAGGACCCGGTACATGCCGACGCGGATCCGGAATACGTCGGGGTAGCCGCTCAGCTTGCGCGAGCCGACCGGATGCGGATCATCCCCCAACCCCACCAGCGCACGCACGATGCGCTCCCGGTCCGGGGAGGTGAGCTTTCGCAGTTGCTTTTCGGCCGTGCTGCTGATCTCGACCTTATAGCGCGCCATCGCGCGTCATCTCAGCCAGCAGCTCGGCGAGGGGGCGAGTCGGTTCGTGGCGAATCGCCTTCAGGTCCTCGAGATCCTCGAATTCCTCCAGGCGGTCCAGGATCGCCTCCTGGATGAAGTGATTCATCACAACCCCGCGCGACCGGCAGAACTCATCAAGCGCCTGCTTGAGCCGTGGATCGATGCGGGCACTGATCTGGACGGTGGACACCGGCTCCTCCTGATTTGGAAGGATATGATTCAATACTACTAGATATCATAACGTATCAACTCTTGGGCGGGAATCCCAGTCTCCCCGCATACCTACGCACTCGGAGGTGGAGAACGACGAGGCGTATTCTCGCCGCCAGCGGGGGCAAGTCCCCCCTCCCGGCACTCAACTAGCCAGCCCTCCGACCAACTCAGGGTCGTTCAAGCCTCCGGTTGCTCATGACTTCATGATTTCATAAGATCTTGACTGACAACCGTCGAAAACAGCAGAGGGGGAACCTCAGGATGGCGAGCAAGCAAATTTCCGCACAAGGAACGTCAGGACGTCAGACGGAGCGCTTCCCTCCAGCAAACGGATCAAGAGAAGTGCCGATCCAGGTTATGGTGCCGGAATCGATTCGGCGGCAGGTTGCCATGATGGGCGCGAACCGAGGAGAAAACATGCGGACTGTTGTGTTGCGTGGACTGCGAGCTATCGGAATTGACGTTCCTGAATCCCAACTGGCCGACCGGCGCGGACGGCGGCGCAATCCAGAAGAGGCTGACCATGGCGCGAAGTGATCTTCTCGTCAGTCTGGTGAAATCGAGCGCCAACGGGGACAAGCACGCCTTCCACAAGGCGGTAGAGGCGATTATTGCCGAAGAACGCGCCAAGCAGCACAATATCCTCGCAGATCGGTTGACACGGGCAATCCAGGCAAACGGAAGTAATCCCCACCCCATGAATCCGGTGAGCGAAACCACAGCTCGGCACCGGGAGTTTGTCGCCGAAGTCACCCCCAGGAGGCAGTTGGAAGATCTCGTTCTTCCGGACACTGTCAAACGGGCGGTGGAAGAGCTCGTTGAGGAGCAGCGGCGTGCCGACCTCTTGCGTTCTCACGGCCTGGAGCCGCGTCACCGCGTGCTGCTGGTGGGAGCGCCCGGGACAGGTAAGACGAGCTTGGCCGAAGCGATCGCGGAAGCGATCGCCGTGCCGCTTTTCGTGGTGCGTTATGAAGCCATGATCGGAAGCTACCTGGGCGAAACAGCGGCCCGCATGAAGCGGGTGTTTGATTATGCGCGCACAACACCTTGTGTGCTTTTCTTCGATGAGTTTGATGCTATCGGCAAGGAACGAGGCGACATACATGAAACCGGCGAGATCAAGCGCGTTGTGACGTCCCTTCTGATGCAGGTCGATGACCTGCCCAGCTATACGATTGTTGTCGGCGCGACGAATCATCCGGAATTGCTTGACCGGGCTGCATGGCGCCGTTTCCAGTTGAGGCTGTTTCTACCCATGCCAACGCAGAAAGCCCTCGCCGGGTACATCGATGAGTTTGCGAAACAGTTTGATGAGAAGCTGGGACACTCACCGGCTAGCATCGCCAAGAAGCTTGGCAGGGTAAGCTACGCCGAAGCGGAGCAATTTTGCCTCGACATTCGGCGGCGTCACGTACTTGCTTTCGGTGAAATGCGACTGAGAACGATTATCTCCGACCAACTAAGCATCTGGACGGTCAGGGCCGAAGCAAAGGACTACGCAGACGGGAGGACAGCCAATGGCGGACCGGCCGCTACTGATCCTACCGACGCCTGAGCCAATCGCCCCGCCCCCTGGCCAAGGCCGCGGCGGTGACATTCGTAAACCGGAGCGCGATGTTCAGGTCCGGCGGTTTCAGCCCGTGTTTCGGAGGCTCCGCCAAGCGCTGGATGGTGGGGCCGCGGGCGCAATGGAATTGCGCGATGATCCAAGCAGCCTCGCGCCTGACAGGGTGATTGTTTTCGAAATCGCTGGCTCAGTTGACCGCTTTGTAGGAGCGGTATCCAGAGTGCCTGGCCTTGAATTCATGGCCGAATATGAAACCGAAGAGCCGCCCGACGAGCTATTCTCCGTTGAGGACACTCGGAAGGGACGGAAAGGAGAAGTCCGAGGCGACAAGAATGTGCCAGGACGATTCTATCTGGCCATGCCAACCGCTGGCGCTTTCGACGAGCTGCTGAGTCTTTGGGGGCGCTGGTCGCGCGGCGAGCGGCTCGGGCAGGGCTATACCCCGTTCGAGAAAGTGTTCGAGCAACTGCGGGTATTACGCGCCTGGGGCGCGGAAGACCGCATCCTCGACGAAACGATTGCATATTGGCAGGATGAACTCGCAAGAGCGCCCGATCGCCCAGTACGAACCGAGGTCGAGCTTTGGTTCTTCCCAACCGATGCCGCGCGGCATGACGCGTCGAGGAGACTCGCCGCTCACATCGCCGAGGCGGGCGGCCGGGTCGTCCACGAGACGATCATACGTGAGATTGCCTATCACGGTGCCCTGGTCGACATCCCGGCGGGGGCCGTTCCGGGGTTGATGCGGCGGGATGAGATACACCTGGCGCTTGCGGATGAAGTGATGTTCCTGCGGCCGCAGAGCGTCCTGTCAAATGAGTCGGAGCCGGAGGACGTTGAGGCACCGGGCGTAGGAGACAGGGCTGGCGTCCCTGCGGTGGACGTGCCCGTAGCGGCCCTCCTCGATGGCTTTCCGCTCCAGCGCCACCCTCTGCTCAGCAATCGCCTGAGCATGGATGATCCTGATGGTCTCGAAGAGATGGCGGTTGTCTCACGGCGCTTTCACGGCACGGCGATGGCGTCGCTGATTCTACATGGCGACCTGAACGCAGGTGAAGCACCTCTTGAGCGGCCGCTCTATGTGCGGCCCATTATGTTCGCCCAAGAACACGGCCCAGAACGAACGGATGGCGACCGGCTACTGATCGACACGATCTACCGCGCAGTGCTTCGGATAAGGGGAAGTGCCGGAGAGGAGCCGTCGGCGCCCTCCGTGTTTCTTATCAATCTGTCGATAGGTGACACTCGTCGGCCATTCACGCGGCTGGTTAGCCCGCTCGCGCGGTTGCTGGATTTTCTCTCTGAGCGCTACGGCATCCTGTTCCTCGTTAGCGGCGGAAACAACACGGATCCTCTCACGATGGATCAGTTCGACACTTGGAACGATTTCGAGAATGCAGCCAGCAACGACCGTGAACGGGCGGTCTTGGAGGCCCTCAACGCAGTCAAACATAGACGAACGATCCTGTCACCAGCGGAAGCAATTAACGTGCTCACCGTCGGCGCGCAGCATCACGACGATGTGACCGGACGTCCCCTCGCTGCAAATGCAGTCGATCCGTTTGACAGCAATGAGTTGCCAAACGCAAGCTCGGCCCTGGGCTTGGGACACCGGCGCACAATCAAGCCGGAGATCTACCTGCCCGGCGGGCGGGAGTATGTCCGCGTCGGTCGGTCCGGCGGCGGAATCGAGGCGCGTTTCGGACAACCGCAACGGCTCTACGGGCTGAGCGCGGCGTCGCCTGATTCATCCGGTCAAGGACGACTGGGGAAAACGGCGCTCAGTGATGGCACGAGTTCAGCGACGGCGTTGGCGACACGCGCGGCGCACAGGATATTCGACTCATTGATGGATCGAGACGGCGGTTCCCGATTGGCAGATATGCCGCCGGAATATTATGCCGCACTTGTCAAAACCCTACTGGTCCATCGTGCGCGATGGAACGGCAAATCAGCTCTGCTCAAAGAGATCTGCGGTCCGCATGACGGGCGGAGATACGTCGAACAGGCCGAAAATGTCAGCCGGTTTATGGGATTCGGGGTTCCGAACACGCTTGAAGCGTTGGAATGTGCCTCGAACCGGGCCACGCTGGTAGGGTATGGGTCGCTCGCCCCCGACCGTGCGCACAGATACCGGATACCGCTTCCGGCGTCGCTGGAACGCGTCACAGACCCTCGCGCGCTGACCATCACGCTGGCGTGGTTCTCACCCGTGAAGGCGGGGCATCAAAGTTACCGTTGCGTGAGGCTGGAAGCGTCTGCGGATACGCCTCTTGAAGCGCTAGGCGTTGAGCGGAAGGCCGTAGCCCAACCCGCCGATGCCTCTGTGAAAAAAGGCACCGTGTTCCATGAAACCTATCACGGGGCGAGGGCCGTTCCCTTTCTGGATGATGGACACCTCGGACTCAAGGTCTGGTGCAAGGAGGACGCAGGTGGCATTGAGGACGCTGTCCGCTACGGCATCGCCGTGACGATCGAAGCCGAGAACGCTATACGGATTTATGAGGAAATAGAACAACGGCTTCGCGTTGCGCCGCGGCCGCGTTAAGATTCCGTTGTAGTACCTCCCTCCGCGCCGGCGATTGGGTTTGTGCTGAGGTTGCCGCACAGCTCTCGAAACCAAGGCGCAGTGGCTACGTGTCCGCCGGGCTGCGTTCGATCTGCGCATGGCTCGATCGATAATTCTCATCGAGCTGGCTCTCCAGCAGCAGAATCGCTGCGATCCTGCGGGCCATGTTCGTGACCTCCCGCACCTCCTCGACCTTCAGTCCACGGCCGAGGAGCTCCTTCTCCCTGTAGCTCAGCCACTTCTTCATCACCTGGTACCCACCCAGGGTGTAGCTCCACACGCGGGAAGGGATGCAGCGCCAGTATGCACGATCGTTCAGGTAGACATCGAAGCCCGACGATCCGAGGAGCTCAAGCGCGTTCTCCAGTCCGTCGAAGGAGCGAATGAGGTCTCGCTCGTTGGCCGAGTAGGGACGTTCTTCCGCCCGCCCCCTTCCCGGCATGGTGACCCCCCGGGACCCTGCATACCCCCACCGGGCCTCGACGTCCAGGTCGCCACCCTCCGGATCGAGCTGTCCACCGCCCACTTTCGCCACGGACCCGATCGCACGCAGCTCGGGGCGGATCAGGCTGGTGGTGACGCCGGGTACGTCGACCTCCGGATTGAGAAGGGCGGCGAGCTGCCTGCCCAGCCTCGCAGAGGCGAGAAGCTGCTCGCGCGACTCCGGAAGGGGGATGCGGGGCCAGTCCTGCCGGAGCGCGCCAGCGTTTTCCTCCCGATAGAAGGGGGCGTGCATCACGGCGATCGCGTGGTGGAAGAGGTGGGGGGCGTCCGCCTGGACGGTGCCGATGCGCTCGAGGTACTCCACAGCGAGTTCGGAGAGGTTGAAGCGACCTGATTCGTCGCCGAGGGAGGCATTCTGCTCGATCGACCCCGAGAATAAGTCGGGAGAAGGGGTGCCCTCGGCCCGAAGGCGGAGGGGAAACATCCCCACGTTCGACTCAACCAGATGATGGTCCGCCAAGGCGGAAGTCACCTGGGGCTGATAGAAGCCGTCCTTCCGGTTACGCTGGCCCGAACTGATCCAGAGATTGCGGTCCCGGACGTGCGGAAAGTATTCGGCTCGGTTTCGATCCAATAGGTCGGTATCCGGTTCCCAGTAGAGCCATCGGAGGTCGAACGGTCGGTAGTGATACCGGACGATCCGTCCCGGTGGTCTTCCCCGGCTCAGCAGCTTCGACCGTACCGCCGGGCCGTCGAATCGGCTTGTGTTCGCCATGACGGAAGGGAAAGCCGCTCGGAACTCGCTGTCCGAAATGTGGGGATCGAAGTACCTCCCGATCCGGCCATCAAGCCGGTGGCGATCCACGTCGACGAGGAAGTCGTCCCGGCTCGTTTTCACGCCGGGGAACGACTGGGGAAAGACAGAGGGGAGCATCGGCCATTTCAGATAGTGTTCTGATACGGCGCCAGGCATCATCGGATACCCAAGAGTCTCAGAAGGCGAAAGCTCCGTGTAATCCATGTCCGCCACGCGCTCGGAATCGCGCTCCAACCGCGCCAGCTTCTCCTTCCCCCATAGGTCCCGAAACCTGACCGCCTTCGTTGCGGAGGACTCAGCGCGCCGTACCAACGTCGCAATCGCGGTCCCGACCTGGATTCCCTCGCGGTTGTACTCGGTGGAAAAGATGCTCGGATCCGGATCTCCCTCGGGCGTCACCTTCCCGGTCCGATATTTGTCCCCGTTCAGCGAGTCGATGTCGATCCGATCGAACTTCTCGATGAATCGCTCGCGCATCCCGGTGAACGAGAGTCCATCCAGCCACGAGTAGTTCGAGATGAAGCAGACCACGCCTCGGCGGGGCTCCATCTCCGTGATCTTCCTCTCGGCCATTCGGAAGAACCGCACGTAAAGGTCGTTCAGCCCCTGGCCCTGCGGCTTCGGGGCCCGGACGGTGTCCCGGTAGGCATCCGTGAGATCGCGTTCCTCGCCGATCGCCATCCCCGCATAGCCGCTATACGGCGGATTCCCAAGAATCACGAGAATCGTCTCGTCCCGCTTCACATGATCGGCCTGGTCCCGTTCGGCGGCCAGCTCAGGGAGGGCGATCGTGAGCTGATCCTTCGGGTCCTTTGGTGGGACCCACCCCGTGAGGGCGTTTGTAAGGTAGACGCCAGCACGCTCATTCTCGGCGAAGGGCACCTCCATCTGCTGGAGGAGAAGGCCAAGCTGGAGGTGGGCGACCACAAAGGGAGCCGGCATGATGTCGAAGCCGAAGACCCGGGAGATGGCGGCCGCCTTCACATCCGAGGCGATGAGGGCGTCGTCACCCTTCCTCCGGAGCGTCTCCTCGATCCGGTGCAGGACCTCGACCAGATAGGCCCCGGTGCCGCAGCAGGGGTCGAGGACGACCACCCGGCGATCCGCCAGGCCATCCGGGATGTGCAGCTCGGTCTGGAGGACATGGTCCACCTTGGCCACCATGTACTTCACGACTTCCGGAGGCGTGTACCACACTCCGAGCTGCCGCCGGAGTTCCGGGTCGAACGCCTCGAGGAACGGTTCATAGAAGTACTGGACGGCGTGCTCTTCCCGAAAACGGGTGAAGAAGGCGGTACGATCCACCCGGTTCAGAGCCTCTGCGGACCAGTCCAGCACTTCCACCAGCCCCAGCCGCTGGAGACGCTCCGGGTTCGCTACCTGATGGAAGAGGGTGCGGAGCATCGGAACACGGAGATTCCAGGCGGTTTCCCGCCAGTTGAACCGGCCCTCCCCTCCCTGACGGCTCCAGAGCACCCAGGCCGAGAAGACTCCGTAAAAAAGCGTCTGGACCAAAGTCGAGCGGAAAAAGTGCTCTCCCCGCTCGCCCTCGAAAGTGATCCCGAGCGCCCCCTCCAGGGATTGGCGAAGGTCCCCCAGGGCGGGCAGGTCCGTGCTCTCCACCCGGATCCGGGCATCCTTCGCATACGACGCGAGAAACCAGGCGAGATCCCGGGGCTCCGACAGGGGGGCTGGATGGAGGAGAACCCGCTTCAGGTACTCGAGGAGGGCCTCCCCCCGCTCCGCAGCGGTCGTCCGTGGATGCCTCAAGCACTCCCGGAACCCCGCCTCGGACTCCGCGATCCGGAACGCCTCCAGGACTCTCCTCTGCCCCGTGTGGTCCGCACCGACCAGGACAAAATCCCGGAGGTTGGTGACGAGCACCTGTCCATAGCGGGAGAGGTACCTCGACACCTGATCGGACTCCGCCACCCCCGTGGCATCTTCGTTCAGGCCCTTCACCTCAAGGGCACCCCGCGCAGGAATCTGCCCCTCTTCCGGCTCGTCGGCTGAGGCCCGGGGGAACTGGTCCTTGGTGAAGAAGCCCCCGTCAGGGATACCAGCTCCCGTGTCCCGCAGGTTGATGATGCACCGGACCTTTGGCCGGAGGTCCCTGCCCGCCTCGTTCAAGAGGGTGGCGAGCGGCCCGTAGTAGGACGTCTCCTTCACCCCACCCCCGGAGAGGCGGATGTCTCGGAGCTCGGTCAGGTATGTCTCCAGGGGATGCATTTACGGGGGCGGAGCTCGAAGGAAGGAGATCAGGATGAGCGATCGCTCGGAAGGTAGGGTCGGCCGTAGGAACGTGCCAATCTGATCAATCTGGGGGCTCGACGATGTTGGGTCGCGGTCTCTGGGTTCGCTTGGTAGTTTGTCGAGTCTGACGGCACTTGTCACAGAAGGAGATCCAAATGACCGGCGGATGCGGGGCTCCACCGGGGGGCTCCTTCAGAGGCCATTCGGTCGGGGATTCAGAGGATTCGAACGGAGCGCACACGTGAGAGTCACAGCCCAGAGCGTTCAGCTACAGTTCTCCCCCGTGGGTTGGGCCGGGATCGCAATGCTGGGGAATGAACATCTCGTGATCTCCGATTGGAGCGGCCACCTCACTCTTGTTCACGCGGAATCAGGTCGCATCGAGAAGCATGCTGATGTCCAGAGAAGGATGAAGCTCTCGAACCTCGGCCTGGGCACGACCCTCTCGTCGCTTGTTGCCGCGACTGGCGATCGCAGGCGTTGTGCGGTTGCTAGTCGTTTCCCATGGGCGTGCGTTTGGACACCCGATGAGGATCGGATCGACCTCATCGATTCGGTATCAGGAAACCAGGTGAACTGTGTCGCTCTGAGCGAGGACGGATCGGAGATGCTGATCGGAACGGGCTGGTACCCACTCGATGGGAGGTCCGGAGAGTCGGTCATAGAACACTGGGTACTCGATCCGGTCCCCACCTGCCTGGCTCAACAACGCTTGATCGGGACGGCGGTCGACGGCATCGATTGGAACGAGGCGACCGATACGGTCGCGGTCGCCATGGGCGCCGCATGTCAGACCCGTGGTTACCTCGCCCTCCTCCAGGCCGACGATCTGCGGATCAGGGATATTTTCGAAACCGAACTCAGTTTCGTCAGTTGTCTCAGGGTGAGCCCCTGGGGGGACACCCTGTCTGTTGTCCACTCTAGTGGAGTGTATCGTTACGAACTCCCGGACCTCCGGGTTGCCGCCCAAACAGTCTCGCTGCCAGGCGGTTCCTACCAGTGCGCGATCAACCCCTCCGGCGACCTCGTCCTTCTCACGGAGGGCACCTTGAGCCCGCGGGAAGCCACAGACGGGAAAGTGCATCGGGTTTCAGTATACGACGAGACTCTCGACGATGCGTTGGAGTTGCCCGATTCGGGGGATGTCGCGGCTCTCTGCTTCGGGGCGGGCGAGACGGCCTTCGGGTTGACCGGAGCCGGCGTTTTGAGGAAGTGGAGGTGGGAGGAAGAGTGATCGCTGAGCGGGGAGAGATTCTGGATTCCTTGAAAGTGGTCGGCCCTTCTCCTGGGACAGCGTCCGGAAGAACCGGGATCCCCTGGGGCGTTTAATGGGCTGACCACAGTCCTCACCAGCTGTCCAGCGCCCGCAACGGTTCCTGCGCTTGGGGGTTCCGGGAGATGCGGACACCCTTCGCCGATCGCAAGGGATCCCGGGTCGTCCTTCCGGGAGAGGACAGCGGGGACCAGCATGGAGTGGAAGCCGGGAAAACCCCCCGGTCCAGGGAAGCGCCGGAGGAAAATGGGCGGCGCTCCCCGACCAAGCATTGTGCGAGCCCACCCCCCCATCAGCGCCAGAGCGCCCGCCCGCCCTCGTCCTCCGGAAGCCAGAGCAGCGCTGCCAGGCGCACCGACATCCCGCTCAGGGTCGGGCGCACATGGACTTCCTCCAGCGCCTCCCCGTCGTCGGAACCCGACTGCACCTTCTCGAGCTCCGCCTCGAACTCCGCTTCCATCTCCGCGATTCGGGCCCGCACCGCCTCGACGGTTTCCTCGGCCTGGCTCACGTCCTGCCGCTGCCGCAGCACCTGACCCGCCGAACGGATGGCCGTACCTGTCCGGGTCGCCGAGGTTTTCCGCCCGAGGAAGGCTCCCAGAATTCCCTCTCCCACCCGCAGGGCGGCATCGAGGGTCCGCTGCGTGGCCATGCCCTCCCGCTTTTCCACCGCCTGCAAGGCCTTTCGCTCCCGCTCCTGCAGGGTGGCGAGGCGCGGCGCGTACTTCTTCCTGATCCGCTCCACGTCCTGGTCGCGGGCCTCCCGGACCCGATGCGCGAGTCGTCCGCGGAATTCCGCTTCGGACTCATCCGGTCTCGACATGGCCCCGTGCGCCTTCGAGGCGAGAAGGGTCAGAGGGAGGTTCGACTGGACCCATCGGCGCGCCTCGCTCCCCCACGCAGTGTAGCTCCGGGGCTGGCTCGCTTCGGGCGGGAGAGGCGCGAACGCCGCCCCGTCCAGCGGCTCCCGCTCCAGGAAATCGAGCTCCAGCTCCACCGCCTCGGTCCGATCCCAGTTCACGGCCACCGATGCGTCGTCGAAGGGAAGGAGAATCCGCACCGGTCGCGTCTCGTCGATCCCGGCGCGGGCGTTCTTCCAGTTCACGTCGAGGAAAGTCACGAGGGCTGGACGGTAGACTAGGCGGGTGCTGCCCCGAAGGGGCGCCAGGAAGTACTGGTCGATTCCGGGGGGGAGCATGGGTCGGGAAGAGGTGCCGCTCCGGGGTGCCTCTGCGCCAGCGCCCCGCGTCTCGCCCGCGTTCGGTTCCAGCGTGCTGTCGTTCCCCCCGGCGGACGACGCTGCTGGAGCGCCCCCGCCCTCCCCTCCAGCGGGGGCACCCGCTGCCACCGGCACCCCAGCCCTTTCCTTCTCCTCCCCCTTCGAAAGCATGCGAAGCTGCGCAAGCGTCATCGGTCCTGCCATGTACGACATGACCCACCGGGTCTCGAAGAGCACGGGCGCCCCGTCGTGCACGTTGTGAAGGAGGAAGACACGCTTCCCAAGCCCCGAAATGAGCCGGTCCAGCTCACCCCGCGAAAGAGGGTTCGATCCCGCCATGGCCCCCTCCAGAGCATCCATGATCCGGGCCTTGTCACGCTCGGTCTGGAGGCGACCGATGAACCAGCTCCCCGTGTTCCCCAGCCCCTTGTAGTCCAGATCCACCGGGTTCTGGGTCGCCAGGAGCACGCCCACCCCGAAGGCGCGGGCCTGCTTGAGCAGGGTGAGCATGGGGGCCTTCGAGGGCGGGTTCGCCGTAGGCGGGAAGAACCCGAAGATCTCGTCCATGTAGACGAGGGCCCGAAGGCTCGAGGTGCCGCGCTCTCCCCTCATCCACGAGACGATCGCGTTCAGGAGCATGGCCACGAAGAACATGCGCTCCTCGTCGCCCAGGTGGGCAATCGAGAAAATCGCTACCCGGGGCTTCCCCTCGGGGGTATAGAGAAGCGAAGGGAGATGCAGGGGCTCCCCCTCCATCCAGGCCTGAAACCCCGGTGCCGCCAGGATGCCGTTCAGACTCAGCGCCAGGTCGAAGCGGTCCGTCGAAGGGTAGAAGCTCTCGAGTTCCATGACCCCTACCCGCCCGAAGGGGGGGCGCTGGATCGCCTGGATGAGCTGGCCGAGCTCGAGCGAGCGCCCGTGGCCCCAGGCGTTCTGGAGGATCGTGGAAAGGAGGATGTGCTCGCGGCTCCGTACCGGGTCGGCGTCGATCCCCATGAGGGCGAGGAGGCTCGTGACCGTGGACTGGATCCGTTCGCGAAGGGCGTCTGGGTCGTCGAGCACCGCGGGCCCCGGCACGTCGAAGGACCGGAGCACCGAGACCTGCCGCCCCGCCGCACTCCCCGGGGTGTAGACGGCAAAGTCGGCGTGGGCCTTCATCCGCCGGATCCGCTCGCCGTCCTGGTCCCACGCCGCGAGGCCCTCGCGCCAGAGGGTGGCCTGGGACTCGGCGAAGGCATCGGGGTCCTCCCCGTTCTGCCTCGCCACCTCCTCATTGATCCAGGGGCGGAAGTCAGCGGGCGCAAGCTCCGGAAAGGCGAGCATCAGGTTCGCGAGATCACCCTTCGGGTCGATGGCGATCACCGGAATCCGGTCCATGGCTGCCTCTTCCAGGATCCCCAGGGCGAGCCCCGTCTTCCCGCTCCCCGTCATACCCACGATCACCCCATGAGTCGTGAGATCGCGGGAGTCGTAGAGGAGGGGGTCGCCAGCCGCTTCGCCCGTGGCAGCGTCGCGCAGGCGGCCCAGGTAGAAGGCGCCGAGCTTTTCGTAGGCTTCCTGGCGGCTGGCGGAGGGGAGTGGTTCGGTCATGGTGGGGGCGTGGCTTGGGAAGACGGCATCGGGGAGGTGAGTCGACAATCTAGGGGCGCGCTCCATGGGAGGCACGCGACAGGGGTAGCTTCCCGATCATGGCCCACCCCGGTCCAGCCCTCACGGCCGGCCCAGCCCTCACTGCCGCTGCAGCCCTTACCGCCCCTCCAGCCCCCGCAACAACTCCAGCGCCTGGGGGTTCCCGGGGTCCAGCTCGAGGAGGCGCGCCAGGTGGCGCCTCGCCTGAGCATCCTGGTTTCGGGCCAGTGCCAGCAGCGCCAGACTCCCGTGGACGGCGGGCAGATCGGGCGCGGCTGCCAGGGCTCGCTGGAAGGCTGCGTCCGCGGCCTCGAGAGCTCCCCGATCGAGCTCCAGCCCTCCGTACTGGAGGTGGGCCTGCACCAGGTCGGGGTCCAGCTCTCCTGCCCTCCGAAATGCATCCCGGGCGGCGTCCTCATCCCCGCGCATGCCGCGGAGAACCGCCAGGTTGAACCAGGCCCGGGGGTGCTGGTTCGGGTCTGCCTCCACCAGGGCCTCCAGTTGGCTTTCCGCCTCGCTGTGCCTTCCCAGGTCTACCAGAGCCTCGGCCAGCTTTGTGCGGGCTTCCACGAAGCGGGGCTGGCGGGACACTGCGGTCTGCAGGAAAGGAAGGGCCTGGTCCGGGGCATCGCGCCGTTCCAGGAGAAGGGCGCCCAGCAGGAGGTGGGGCCAGGGGTCTTCCGGGGGAGCCTCTTTCACCGCCTGCACCAGGAGCTCCTGGGCTTCGTCCACCTCACCCCGCTCCAGTCGGGCCCTCGCCAGAGCCATGCGACCGTCGGCGTGGAGCAGCCCCTGGCTCCGAGCCCGCTCCCCTTCGGTCACGACCCTCGTGATGTAGGCCGGAACGCGATGCATGGTTTCCCAGAAGTGGAGATAGGCCGCAGCGAGAGAGGCGGGGGGAGGAGGGGTCGATGCCCGGAGGCCAAGGGCGGTGGCTTCCACGAGCTCCAGGGGGGTCGGGTCGTCGAAGGCGGGCCGACCCCGGGAAGGGTCCAGCGGAGGAGGAAGAAGCCTCCGGATCCAGTGGTCCGTAAAGCGGACATGGGGCACGTCGGAGGTGCCCCCCTGGCTCATGTGACACCCCACGCACCCTCCGTCGGAAGCCCCGTGCTCCGGCGCCCCGTCCCGTCCGCAGACCGCGCCGGATGGAGACATCTCCAGATGACAGTTGAGGCATCGGGCGGCGTAGTGACCGGACTCCAGGTCCTGCGGTGCCGTGTGCGGAGCGTGACAGCTCATGCAGGTCAGTGCACCTCCCTGAAAACAGGCACTCCGGGCCAGCCTCAAAGGGTGCGAGTCGATCCCCACCCAGTCGGGGTCGTCGAACTGCAGCTCCGGCACGAAAACCCGGCGGTTCTCCGCAAGGCGCTGGCCAGGCCGGAAGTCCCGCAGCTCCTGCCCCGGGTTCACCACCGTGACCCCGGCGAGGTGACACTGCTGACAGGCGGCCATGGCCTCTTCCCGAGGGAGGCGGGAAGGATTCACCACTGTGGGGTCCGGGTCGGGGAGTTCCATGCCCGATTCCCGGGCGCGGACATGTTCCTCCCCGGGACCGTGGCAGCGTTCGCACCCGATCCCCTGATCCGGGATTTCGCGGAAAACGTTCTGGGTGAAGGGCTCTGTCGTCACTAGGTCGGTGTGGCAGTACAGGCACTCCCCCCCGATACGCCGTCCGAAGCGATCGTTGGCTTCGTGATAGCCTGGACTCATGTCCCATCGCCTGGACTGACTGTACCAGGTGAGGGGCATCTGGGTGACCGTCCCGTTCTCGACGATGAGGTAGGAGCGGGTGGCCTGGCCTGAGCCGATGACGAGAGATGCCGTGTGGCTTCGCTGATAGAGCTCCCCGCCGTCTCCATCCAGCCGGATTTCGTGCTGGACCAGGTTGCCTCCGGAGAGCCGCGCCTGATATCGGAGATTGTCGCCGGGCTGGTGCACCCAGGATTCCGCAGCGAACACTTCCGGCGCCCGGTCGACCCGGAAGGGACCCAGCGCCCGGGCCTTCGGGGTGCCCTCCCAGGAGGCCGCTACGGCTTCATGGCAGGGGGTGCAGCGGTCGCGTCCCACGTAACCCATCTCTCCGGGGGTTCGTGCAAGGTCAGGGGAGGGGAGGCTGGTTTCTCCAGCTTCCTGAGGCGTCTCCCCGCATCCAGCCGCACCCAAAATCCAGACGGCGAGGAGGAAAGGGAACGGCCGCGCCGGACTCCGGATAGCGGCGGCCCGCGACCATCCGGTATCGACGGCTGAAACAGAGGGCGGTGTCACTCCAGCCATTTCCGGCTCCGATCCGGGTTGGGCGTTGCCTGAACACGCGGAAGTACTGCGCCGATCGCCGGGGATCCCGTGTCGTCCTTCCGGGTGAAGACGGCGGGCACTGCCATGGACGGGAATAACGGGCTGAAGGCGCATGCGTCAAGCGCGTTGTCCGAGTGGCTGTAAGGGTAGCTCCGCGGCCCCTTCTCCCTCCCCCGGCCTCCGCGTAGTTTTGCCGACGGGGCGGGAACCGCGCAACTGCAGACGGGGGGTGGGGAGATGAGAGGACAGGGGGTGGGGTGGGGTGGCGGACGCGGAGTCGGCACGGTGATCCTGTTTCTCGGACTGGCCGGGGTGGCCGCTCCCGCAGGAGGGCAGGCCCGGGAGGAAGCGATTCCCCCGGGGAGCGCGGCGCCCGCGGCGCTCCAGCTCGTGGTGGATCCCCCCCGGGGCGCCTCGGCGCTTGCACGGGCCACGCGGATCGACGCCCCTCCCCTCATCGACGGCGTCCTCGACGAGGCGTTCTGGGCCACGCTCGAGCCGATCTCCGACTTCGTGCAGCGGGATCCCGTGGATGGCGGGGTCCCCTCCGAGCGGACCGAGGTTCGCATCGCCTACGATGAGGACAACCTCTACTTCGGCTTCACCCTCTTCGACTCGGATCCCTCCGGGATTCTGGCCCAGACCCTGCACAGAGGCGGGAATATCGGGCTCGACGACCACGTGGTGATCGGGCTCGACACCTTCAACGACCGCCGGAACGGGTACATCTTCGAGATGAACTCTCTCGGCACGCAGGATGACGCAATCTTCACCGACGAGTCGATCCAGCTTGAGGACTGGACCTGGGACGGCGTCTATTCGAGTGAGACCCGGATCACCGAGGAGGGGTGGGTGCTCGAGGTGGCGATCCCCTTCACCACGATCCGCTTTCCGCGAGAAGAAGTCCTCGAAATGGGGCTCCTCTTCTACCGGTCGATCCGGAGGAAGAACGAATCCGTCTACTGGCCCCACATGCCCGTGACCTACCGCGGCCGCTACGCCCAGGCCTCCCAGTACGGCACCCTGGTCGGGCTCGAGGGGGTGACGCCCGGACGGAATCTCCAGGTGAAGCCGTTCCTCCTGGCCGGTGGTCAGAAGTCCGGACTCGACGTCCCGGCGAGCGAGGTGACGGAGCTGGGGCTCGATCTCAAGTACAGCATCACCTCGTCGCTCACCCTGGACTTCACCTGGAACACGGACTTCGCGCAGGTCGAGGCCGACAACGTCCAGGTGAACCTCGACCGGTTTTCCCTCTTCTTCCCGGAGAAGCGCGACTTCTTCCTCGAGCGCTCGCGCCTCTTCACCTTCGGAGATGCAGGTCAGACGCAGCTCTTCTTCTCGCGGAGGATCGGACTCGAGAATCCGATCGTGGGCGGAGGGCGCCTCACCGGGCAGCTTGGGCGCGTGAGTGTGGGGCTCCTGAGCCTCCAGACCGGAGACGAGGGGGGAAGGGAAGGGGGGAACAACTCGGTGGCCCGTCTCCGCACCGATCTGGGGGAACGGACCACGGTGGGCGGGCTCGTCACGAACCTCCAGGAAGCCGGGGTGAGCCGCCGGGGGATGGGGGGCGACATGCAGTTCCGCTTCTTCGGGAGCAGCAGCGTGGATCTCTGGGCGGCGCGCCTCTGGGATCCGGAGCTCGAAGCCCGCGCGGACGCCGAAGGGGCCGCAGAGGAGCGCGGACTGGCCCGCGGTGTCGGGGCCGCATCGGCCGCCCTTCGCCTGAGGAACGCGACCTACGGGATGGCCCTCGGGTACACGACGGTGGGTCGGGACTTCCTCCCGGCGCTCGGTTTCGTGCGGCGCACCGATCAGCAGCGGTGGGACGGGGAACTCAACTTCACCCCCCAGTTCCAGCAGAGTACCTGGGCCCGGCAGCTCTCGGTGAACCTGCGAGGCTCGGAGATCGACGGGCAGGACGGGGTCCGGCAGTCCGGGCAGCGGAGCCTGGATTCCCAGTTCAGCTTCCAGTCGGGCGATGGAATGGGCTTTTCGGCGAACTATCGCTTCGAAAGCCTCTTCTTCCCGTTCCAGATCCGCCCCGGTGTGTCGATCCCGGCGGGCGACCACCGCTTCGCGACGGTCGCCTTCAACGCGCGCACGAATGGGAGCCGCGTTTTCTCAGGGAATGCGAGCGTTTCCACCGGAGAGTTCTACAATGGAACCCGGACCGACTTTCGCCTGAGCGGCGCCTACACGCCCTCGGCACGCCTGAGTCTCCGCCCCGGGTTCTCCCGGTCTGATGTGTCGCTTCCTGTAGAGGGGGGCGAGTTCACGACCCACATCGTGGACCTGAACGTCAAGACGGCGTTCAACCGGAGGCTCTTCGGAGATGCGCTCTTCCAGTACGATGACGTCTCGCGGCGGGTGCAGATGAACATCCGCGTGAACTGGATCCACACCCCCGGGAGCAACCTCTACCTGGTGCTGGATACCGGGGTGAACACCGGAGGGCTTCAGGAGCCGGGCGACAGCCGGTGGGAACGGCGCACGGGTGTGGTGAAACTGACCTACATGTGGGCGTTGTGACGGGAGGGCGGGGCCTGACGCTTCGGGACTGAGTGGGTCAATGCCCCGCCGCGTGCCCGTCCTTCCTCGGATCGGAGCCCGCAACCCAGCCCCGTTCGAGCCGGAGGATCGCCTGCCCCCCTCCGACGGCGAGCCGCCCAATTTCATCCACTTCGTGGCCGAGGGCCCTGAGCGCCTCGCGGGTGGCTTCGGGGATCAGCGCTTCCACCCCCAGACGGAGCCCGGAGTAGTGGCGGAAGCGGGGGGCGTCGATCGCCTCCTGCGGATCCATTCCGAAGAGGAGCACGTTCAGCAGCACCTGAACGTGCCCCTGCGGCTGCATGGCCCCTCCCATCACCCCGAAACTCATCCACGGAACCTCACGCCCGTCGGCGCCGGTGCGCGTCACGAAGGCGGGGATGATCGTGTGGAAGGGCTCCTTCCCGGGTGCCACCTGATTGGGGTGCCCTTCCTCCATCGTGAAGCCCTGCCCGCGGTTCTGGAGGTGGAACCCGGTGCCGGGGATCACGACTGCCGACCCGAAATAGTTGAAGACGGAGTTGATGAAGGAGATCATGTTCCCCTCGGCGTCCGCGACGGTGAGGTAGATCGTCTCGCTCTCGGTGACCCCGGGATCTGGAGGGATGTCGTCCAGAGCCCGATCCGGATCGACCAGCGCGCGCCTGCCGTCGATGTATTCGTCGGCGAGGAGCGCGTCTTCGGTCACCCGCATGTAGGCGGGGTCCGCGATGTAGCGGGCCAGATCCGCGTAGGCCAGCTTCTTCGCTTCCACCAGGTGATGGAGGTACTCGGGGGAGTTGTGCCCCATCCCTTCCAGAGCGAAAGGCTCCAGGATCCGGAGCATCTGGAGGGCCGCGATCCCCTGGCTGGGGGGCGGGATCTCCCAGACCCGCACGTCGCGGAAGGGAGCCGAAATCGGCTCGACCCACTGCGAACGATGCGCCCTCAGGTCGTCCAGTGTGAGGAATCCGCCGAGGGCGTCCAGCCCCTCCACCATCCGGCGCCCCACGTCACCCCCGTAGAAGACCTCCGGCCCCCCCGCAGCGATGGCGCGAAGTGTGGCGGCGTAGTCCGGGTTCCGGAACCACTCTCCGGCGACCGGGGCCCTTTCGCCCTCCACGAGCCACGTGGCGCGGGCTCCGGGGTCGTTCCGGAGTGCTCCCACCTGATTGGCCCAGTCTTCGGCCACGATCGGCGACACGGGGAACCCCTCTTCCGCGAGTGCGATCGCGGGGGCCATCGCCTCGGCCAGGGTGAGGGTGCCATAGCGATCGAGAAGGTCGGCCCACCCCCGGAGCGCACCCGGAACAGTGACCGAAGCGGCGCCCCGCCCCGGAATGCTTTCGTATCCGGCGGCGAGAAGGGCCTCCCGCGTCATCCGGGACCCCGCGCGCCCATGCCCGTTCAACCCGACGAGCCGCTCATCCTCCGCGGACCAGTAGAGCGCGAAGAGGTCGCCTCCGAGACCGGTCATGTGTGGCTCGGTCACCGTGAGCACGATCGCGGCGGTCACTGCGGCATCGACCGCGTTCCCTCCGTTCCGGAGCACGGCCAGCCCGGCGCTCGTGGCGAGCGGCTGGCTCGTGGCGATGATCCCGTTCGGGGCGTAGACCGCAGATCGCCCCGCGATCGTCGGGACGGGAGGTTCCTGGGCGTCGAGCATGGCGGGGATTCCGAGAAGGCTCAGAGGAAGCAGGCGAAGGAAACAATGGCGCAGGATCGAGCGCGGACTCATGGCATTCCCGGGCGCGTGGGAGGGGGCTTGGCCGAAGGCTTCTGCACCAGTATACGGGGGAAGGGATGCCTTCGACACGCTGGCCGAGGGCTTCGCCATCCGCTATTCTCTCCCCCCTCAAACTCACATCCTCAAGGAGCCCCCCGGACTGGCTGCGCCGTTCGGGGCCGACTCCGGGAAAGGGAGATCTCAGGATGAAGTGTCTCGGGAAGCTCGAGTCCTGCCTGCGCACCGGGTCCCGGCTGCGGGGAATCGCCATCACCGCCCTCGTGGGGGCGGCCTCCCTCCTGGGGCTCTCCGCCTGCGACCCCATTCCCGACATTCCGACCCCGGCCGATCACTTCGGCTTCGACATGGGAACCGACCGCGAACTGGCCGACTGGGATGCGCTCCTCGCCTACTACGACCAGGTCGCCGAGGGGAGTTCCCGCGTGCGGATCGACACGCTTGGAATGACCACCCGTGGGCGCCCCTTCGTGATGCTCACCGTTTCTTCCTCCGAAAACCTGCGGCGCCTCGACGAGATCCGCGAAATCAACCAGCGCCTCGCAGACCCGCGGACCATCGAGAGCGAGGCCGATCTCGAGAACCTCCTCGCCGATGGGAAGGCCGTCGTCCTCATCACGAATCACATCCACTCCTTCGAAGTGGGGTCGGGGCAGATGCCCCCGAGGCTGCTGCACCGGCTGGCCACAGGTCAGGACGCCCGCACCCGCGAGATCCTCGAGAATGTGATTCTCCTGAACATCCCCTCGCTCAATCCGGATGGCACCCAGTACGTGGCCGACTGGTGGAATGAGTGGCGGGACACGGAGTTCGAGGGCGCCGCCCTTCCCTGGCTCTACCACTGGTACGTGGGGCACGACAACAACCGCGACTGGTATGCGATCCGGCAGATCGAGACCGAGCTCACCGTGCGCTACGCCCACAATGCCTGGCGCCCGCACATCGTGCAGGACCATCACCAGCTCTGGGACGACAACATCCGGATCTGGGTGCCCCCCTATCAGAATCCCTACGAGCCGAATGTGGATCCGGCGCTGATCGGGGCGGTGAATCAGCTCGGATCCTATGTGATGTCCGAGCTCCTTTCGGAAGGGAAGAGCGGGGTCGGGAGCCATTCGATCTTCGATGCGTGGACGCCGAGCCGGGCGTACCAGCACCACCATGGCGGGGTCCGGATCCTGGTCGAGGTGGCACGGGCGAACTGGGCGGCCCCGATGGAGCTGACCCCGGAGGATCTCACCGCCCGCCGGGGCTCGGATCCGCACACCGCGAGCTGGAATCACCCGCGCCCCTGGCCCGGCGGCACCTGGGGGATCGGAGACATCGTCGACTATATGGAGTCCGCGGCGATGGCGGTGCTCACGCATGCGGCGCGGAACCGGGAGTACTGGCTTCGGAACTTCCACGGGATCCAGTCGCGGGCGGTCGAGGGGTGGGAGCGATGGCCGGAGGCCTGGATCATCCCCGAGGCGCAGGACGATCCGGCACGGCGCGATGACCTCCTCCGCATCCTTCGACTGGGCGACGTGGAGGTCCACCGTGCCCTCGAGCCCTTTACCGCCGCGGGGCGGGAGTGGCCCGCTGAGACCTACGTGATCCCGATGAGGCAGCCCTTCGCCTCCTTCGCTCAGGCGCTCCTCGAGCGGCAGGCGTATCCGGACCTCTTCCTCTATCCGGGCGGGCCGCCGGAGCCGCCCTACGATGTGACGGCGCATACCCTCCCGCTCCTGATGGGGGTGGAGGCCGTGGCGGCGGAAACCCCGTTCCGGGTCTCCCTTTCGGAGGTGATTCCCGTGGGAGAGCCCGTCGCGTACGCACTTCCGGAAACGCTCGATGGCCCGAACGCCGCGCAGGTCGCGGTGTTCAAGGGATGGGGGGAATCCCAGCCCTCGGGGTGGACGCGGTGGGTGCTCGATCGACACGGACTTCCGTTTGACACGCTCATGCAGGTGGACCTCCGGGCGGGGGACTTGAAGGGGGCCGACGTCGTCCTCTTCCAGGCACGCAGCCCCGGCTCGATCATCGACGGGTTCTCCGCGGAGTCGATGGCCGAGCCGTATGCCGGTGGCATCGGGGAAGCGGGGCTCGCGGCGCTTCGAACCTTCGTGGAGGGGGGCGGAAGGGTGGTGGCGGTCGAACAGGCCGCGGATCTCTTCATCGACCTTTTTCAGCTCAGAGTCGGAAGCACCTCAACCGGCATTTCGGGCTCGGACTACTACGCGCCCGGCAGCATCTTCCGGTTGAACCTCACCGGGGATCGGCTCTGGGAGGGGCTGGCCCCCGAGACGATCGCCTGGTTCAGCGGGGGAGGGGGCTCTTCTGGGAGCCGGGCGTTCACGGTGGCGGATCCGCGGGTCGAAGTGCTCGCCCGCTACGGTTCCGGGAACCCGCTCCTTTCCGGGTGGCTCCTCGGGCCCGAGCATGTGCAGGGTGGGCCGGCGCTCCTGCGGGCTCGAATCGGGGCGGGTGAGGTGATCCTCTTCGGATTTCAGCCGGAGTACCGCGGGCAGTCCTCCGCGACCTGGCCGCTCCTGCTCCGGGCGCTTGGGGGGTAGCGGGCGGAGGCTCCCGACTATCCCTGGCAGAAGAGGAGATTCCGGATCGATTCGCGTCCTGACGCGACCGCCTGCATGAAGCGGGTGGTGTAGGCGCGCACCAGAATCCGCGCGTCTTCCTCATAGATTTCCATCGAGTGAAGCTCTTCCTTCGGATAGGAGTTGAGTTCATCGATCCCGAACGTCGAACGCGCAGGGCGTTCGTCGATGCACACCCGGATCTGCACGATCCCCTCCTTCACTCGGGCACACCAGCCCCCCTCTGGCGGCTCACAGAGCGTGAGGAGTACACCGCCAGACTGGAGAATTTCCACGGGGATCCCAGCCGATTCCTGGATCCGCTCGGGTGAGATGAACCGGACCGGGGCAGGCACCGCGTTGCGTCGATTCCTGAGTTCGACCTCCGCACTCTCGATCCGCCCCCCAACGATATCGAAGCCTTCAAGGTGGATCGGATCCACATCCACGGTTACGCGAAGCGGGAAGGACCGCGGGATGTTCACCCGGACCTCGAGCGTCATGTACCCGAACTGACGGATGGTGACGAGGTGCTCACCCTCCGGGATTCCCCGCAGGGTGAAGGATCCGGTGGTTGCGGTGATCGCGCGGAGCTGAAGGGCTTCGATTTCCACGACGGCCGCGCCGATCGGGAGCCCGGTGCCCGCTTCAGTGACGACCCCGGTCAGGACGCCCGCTTCCAGCGCGGGGGGCTCCTGCGCGGAGAGAGGGATGGCGAGGAGCATGAGGATCGTCGAGGCCAGATTGCCCGCCCGCCCTTTCGGTTCAGTCATGGGAGCCCCCGTCGCCTGATCACGTGCCCACTCACCCTTCACAGAACCGGAGATTCCGGATGAACTCGCGCCCCGAGGCGACGGCCTGCATGAAGCGGATAGTGTAGACCCGGACCATCGCTCCGTCCCCATACGCCTCCATGGAGTGGATCTCCTCCTTCGGATAGGAATCGAGCTCCCAGATTCCCCCGCGCGCGGGGCGTTCGTCGATGCAGATCCGGACCGGAACGACCAAACCCCGGACCCGCGCACATCCGCCCCCCCAGGCATCCACACAGAGTGTGAGCATCACGCCCCCGGACTGAAGGATTTCGGTGGGGATACCTGCCGTCTCCTGAATCCGTTCGGGCGAAATGAACCGGACCGGGGTCGGCACTGCGTTGCGTCGATTCCGGATCTCAAGTTCCGCGCTTTCGATCCGCCTTCCCCCGATCTCGAAGCCCTCCAGATGGATCGGATCCACATCGATGGTCACCCGAAGCGGGAAGGACCGCGGAAGGTTCACCCGGACCTCGAGCGTCATGTACCCGAACTGACGGATGCTGACGAGGTGCTCGCCCTCGGGGATCCCCCTCAGGGTGAAGGACCCCGTGGTTGCGGTGATTGCGCGGAGCTGGAGATCTTCGATCTCGACGACGGCCGCGCCGACTGGAAGCCCTGTGCCCGCCTCGGTGACCACCCCGGTCAGGACGCCCGCTTCCTGCGCGGAGGGCTCCTGCGCGGAGAGAGGGAGGGTCAGAATCGTGAGGATCCAGGCCAGAAGCGCTGCTGGTACCGGTTGTTTCATGACTCCTCCCTCGTTCGGTCGCACCACCGGCTCGGCGGTCCTACACGACCTCAAGGTGAAGGGGTCCGGGGGTGGATCCCGCTCCCCCACCCCACCCCGATCCTCTCCAGCGTGAACCGCCGCGCCCTCTCCTGCAGTTCGACATCCAGGGCGGCAGGAGCCGGGCGGGCCTCCTCCCCCTCGCGGAAGTAGCGCCCATGCACGCGTCGAAAGCGGGGGTCGATCA
>JBGTMU010000051.1:0-2901 GCA_041743405.1 Longimicrobiales bacterium
GCTCGAGGGCCCTCGGGTCCCAACGAGGGGGCGCCCGGGCGGGATCAACCTCGCCATCGCCCCCCCGGATCCCGACGATGGGGCGCCCTGGCGGGACCAACTCCGCCATCGTCCCCTCCCCGGAGATCATCGGCGGGGTTCGTCCCGGAAATCGGGATCAACCCCGCCGGGGCGAGCCCGTGACACCATCGGCGGCGAGGTTGGTCCCGATTTCCGGGATCATCCCCGCCCGCGAACACGCGCGATACGGCGGTGGCGTAGTTGATCCCGGCGGACAGGGCCCCGTCGAGGAGAGTCCCCAGGAACACCGGCGCTGGATGGAGTAGTACCAGGTCCCTTCCCGTCTGATCTGCGGGTCCTCTGATGACGCCCGCGAAATTGGAGTACTCGACGATGCCCTCCTGGGAACAAAAGGCAAGGTAGGATGCGGCTTCTGGCCGAGCAGGCAGTCATGACGGGCCCACAGATACAGGAGAGACCGTGTCTTTCTCGAATCGCCCTCGCCCCGCAGTGAGGGGGGAAGCCTTATCCCGTTGCGGGTCGGGAATGGGAGCCGTGATCGCGGGTCTGGGCTTCGCGGCATTCTCGATGGCGGCTGCACAGGAGCCGGTTCGGATTGAGAACGGTTCGGTCCCGTCCCAGCCCTACTGTGAACTCGTGCTCCTTCCGGATCTGGTGCTCGGGGTGCTTGATCACCCTGCTGAACAGGCATTCTCGTCACTGATTAGCGCTCCGGTTGACGAGTTCGGGACCATCTACATCCTCGATTCACGCGCCGACAGGATCTCGGCGTTCCGGGAAGATGGCGAGTTCATTCGGAGCTTCGGAAGGCGCGGCGAAGGGCCGGGTGAATTTGGTTTTCCCTATCGGCTTGCCGTTCGCGGGGGCAGCCTCGTGGTGTATGACCAGGAGCTCCAGCGGCTGTCGCGGTTCGAGGAGACGGGGCGATTCGTCCGGTCGGGGCCGGTCCCGTTCTCGATCTTCGCGCCTCCGTCGCTTGCGATCCTGCCTGATCAGTCCGTGGTGCTTGCCGGATCCACAGGGGTCAATGGGCCGGTGATCCACCTATTCTCCCCCGAACTGGTGCATATCCGATCGTTCGGAACGCTTCCGCACATTCGCGATCCAGAAACGCACCTGCACCTCGGGACCGGGTCCGTGCACGCGGATGAGGAAGGAGGGATCTGGTTCTCGCCGACCACGGCATATGAGATCCGCAAGTACGCGATCGACGGGACGCTCGAAAGAGTAATCACACGGGAACACTCATTCGACTATCACCCACGCCCTTATTGGGTCCGGGAAGACATCGGCGGGGGAAGAACTCAGGTCGGGCCGGATACGAACCGAACCATGGGCGTGCGCGTTCAACTGGACGACCGGGGGCGAATCTGGCTCTTCACGCGAAACACCCCCGACGGAGAAATGGTGATCGACGTGTTCGATCCCTCCGGACGGTTTCTTCAGAGTCATAACTTCCCTCTCCGGGAGGGCGCCGTCACCAGCCTCGACCCCGAGGGGGACTTCTACCGGACTTCCACCGTGGACGGTGTCCCCCGGCTTCACCGGTTCCGTTCGCAGGTCCGTTCCAGCACCGGCGTGGGGAGCGAGGCATGTTGACCCGACCCGCGAGGGTCACCGGGATGGAGCAGGCACAGCCGCCACCAGCGAAGACACATAGCTGTCGAATTGCGAACCTGAGAGGCCGATCGCGGCTGCATCGCCCCTCAGATCCTCAAACGCGCTGACCACGCACGCGGCTGCACCGCCAGGTCCGGAATTTCCTGCGGAATCGGGCCCGTTCCCCTCGAGGCACGCCTGGTACCCGATTGAGGAAGCGAACGCCAGGGCTCGGTTGAGCAGCGCCCGGTGGGTACGAAGCAGCAGGTCGTCGGATCGGACCCGTCCATGCGCCGCGAGCACCTGCGTGGCGCCGAGCGCTTCCAGATTCTCCAGAGCCCGCGCCCACCCCTCCACATTCGCCCCTTCCAGCCAGAGCCCCCCCGCCTCCACCAGATCCCCGGCGAGGAGGAGGGCCAGGTCGTCCACGAACACCACGAGGTCGCCCGGGGTGTGCGCCGGACCTGGATGAAGGACCGTGACAGTGCGGCCACCTAGATCGAGCGCCCGCGTCTCCGCGATCGGCACCGAAGGGAGGACAAGCCCCGGAAGTGACATCTCAACCAGCGCCTCCAGCTCCGCGACCGCCCGGAGATGGGCTTTCTGGTACGCTTCGAGCGCAGGGCCGACATGCGCTCCACCCTCAATCGCCACCTGGAACCGATCGGCCCTCCCGCGAAGTCGTCCCTCCTCCGACGCCAGAAGAGCCCCGCTCCGTTCGGCCAGCTCCCGGATCGTCCAGGGATGAGCGATGAACTCCGCATCCGGGAAGGCATCCCGGTACGCCGCATTCCCCCAGTGGTGATCGGGATGCGCGTGCGTGTTGACCACCCAGCGGACGGGCACCCTGGTCTGCCTTCGGATCTCGCCCAGTAGAAGCGACGCGGCCCCGGGGTTGTGGTGCGTGTCCACGACGAGCACGCCATCGTCCCCGAACACCGCGAAGCTGTTGGCGTAGCTCGATGGATGGACATCGTCCGCGGTGACGGCAGCGATCACCCCTTCGGCAATCACACGGATCACGAGGGTCGAGTCAGCGCCCGGTGCCGTTTGCGCTCCGACCAGGGGAGCAGGGAGCGGGCCGAGAAGAAGCGCGGAGAGCGCCAGGGATGCCGCGGCGGTGAGGAGGGTCATCGATCGAGTCCGGTAGAGGGTGGACTCGAATTTCACGGCCTCGGCGAAGTCCTGCGCCCTCCACGACGTGAAGCGCGCCCCTGAGGGGTCAGGCGCGACCCCCAGAGGTCAGGCGCGCCCTCGGAGGTCGACCGCGCACGGCCGTCG
>JBGTMU010000052.1:0-10293 GCA_041743405.1 Longimicrobiales bacterium
GAGTGGGCTGGCAGCTCCACCGACCAGTCGGGCTTCACGATGATCCGGCGTAGGCCGAGGGGAGTCTGAATTTCAATGGCCATTTGAAGCCTCCTTCAGAAGTTCACGGACCTCATCGTTTTCAGCTCGGTCGAGGAGGGCCTCGAGCCCTCCCTCGCAGGCGGTTCGGGGGTCTGCTCCAGCCTGCAGCAGAGTTCGGATCGCCGCGAGTTGCCAATATTTAACGGCGCTGGCGAGCGGGGTCTCGCCATCTGCATCGCGTACATCGATGATCTCTCCGGCTTCGATCAAGGCTTGACAGATCTCCCAATGCCCGAAGGAAGCGGCTCCATGGAGCAAGCTCGTTCCCAATGAGGATTCACGGGGGTCGAGTCCGCTCGCCAGGAGGAGGCGGATGACATCAACGTGGCCCTTCACAGTCGCCATGGCCGCTGGCGTGCAGGGGTAGCGATCCTCCCACACTGAGAGGTCTGAGTCTGCCGAGAGAAGATTCACTTGTGCGCCCCCAAGTAGCAGTGTTTCACACACTTCCCGATACCCCGAGTCCGCGGCTATGTGAAGCGCAGCATTTCCATCGTCGTCCATGTGATTGGGATCGAACCCCTTCCGGAGTAGGAAGCGCACCGCTCCGGCCTCATCCCATTGAGCCAGCGTTTGGAGAGGATCCGAAATCGACTGCGGGTCCGCCCCAGCTTCCACCAGAAGATCCCAAACTTCCTCCCACTTGACTATCGCAGCATAAAGCAGGCCACTCTGGGGTGGGGCTCCGGCTTCCAGAAGGAGCCTGACTTTGGCAAGGTCGGAGGCATAGACCGCGCACTCGAGGGGATAGTGGGAATTTCCGTCTCCCTCCGCCGGATCCGCTCCCATTTCCAGCAGTAGCCGAAGAATGTTGGGCTCGTAGCTGACATTAAAAGAGGCGTGGGTAAGGAGGGTCTCTCCCTCCTCATTGTAACTGGCGAGTGTGGCATTCACCCCAAGGAACCGCATCAATTGGAGGTCATCGCTGTACCGGAGCGCTCTCCAGAGGTGATAGTGCCAGTCGGGGATAGCATCTGGTGCGAGCGCCTCACGCTCCTCCTCCGGCAACGAGGCCCAAGCGAGTATCACATCGAAATCTTCATCATCGTCGAAAACATCGTCGTCGTCGAAATCATCACGATCCTGGAAGGCCTTCGGACCACAGTGTTCAAGGATAAGCCCAAGAGCTCGGGGATCGAGGTCTCGGTCTACGCCCGAAACCCGAGCCCCATCTCCCAGCAACTTCTTCGCGAGAAGGTACGCCTCCGATTGGTCGGATCTTACCCTTGTGAGCAGCTCATACAGGAGTAGGGAGTCCTTGAACGGGGCCGATTGGGGAACCGCGTAGCCGAGGTCCAGCAGCCTTTGAACCTGAGAGAAATCCACAGGATAACCCCCCAGGGCCTCCGCCATGGCGGACGCCCCCGGTCCGGTCTCCTCAATCGACGCACCCGCTTCCAGGAGCCGGTCCCAAAGCTCGAAGCGCCTCGACCTTACTGCATAGCCCAGAGGGGTCGTTTCATCCTCGTCAATGAAGTCCGGATCAGCGCCCGCTCTCAACAAACGCTCCACGAGTTCCCGATCACCCTGAAGCACCGCTCGGCCCAGCAGGGAAGTGCCATCGGGAAAGCATTGATCCGGCCGCGAGCCCTTGGACAGCAGCAGGTCTACTACTTCCTGGCGATCATGGGTCAGCGCCAGCACCAGGGGCGTGCAGCCGTCTTCGTGCGGTTCTTCCGGATGGGCACCTGCCTCGAGCAGCGCCTCGCAGCTCCGGTGGTGCCCCAGTTGGGCCGCGAGCGCCAGGGGCGTGAAACCACGCAGCCTTTCATCCAGCGCTTCCGGCTCCGCCTCGAGAAGTGCTATGAGCCCGTCGACATCGTTCTCGACGATTAGACGAAAGATGTCGTGAGCCAGGGGCACAGCGACCGCGCCATCGCCCATCCTGCCCTCCTGTGCGCTGAGAACAAACCCCGTGAGCCGCTCCCTCAGGTCGGGGACCTACTCAAAGATCTCAGAGACGCGTCACCTCTGCGTGACGAGGGGGTTCGATGGCCGGCTCTTGAACGGGTTGGGCGCTTCCAGCATGAAGTATTGGGGGGCCTCGGAGCGGGAGAGGTTTCGGTGCTCACGGCCCTGGGGGTCGGTGAGAAACACCTGACCCTCCCCGCGTTCGCCATAGTTCCAGTAGATGAGCCCGTTTCCGCGAGAGGTCCATTGGCAGTTCGACATGCGGCCCTCGTGCGACTCCGTCACGTTCACGATGGCCCCTGTGTGAAAGTCGAGGACGTGAATATCGGACTCGAAGTGCCCGAACTCCTCGCTCTGCCAGCAGAGGTAGCGCCCGTCTGGAGAGCGGTCGGCCAGGTAGTCGTTCCAGGGGCGGTCGACCAGCGCCCTCTCAACCCCTGTGGCCCGATCGAGAAGATGCAGGGCCAGGTCTCCCTCGGTCGGCCCCTCCCCAAACCCCCGATTGAATACGACCTCCTGGCCCACGACGACGACCCAGGAATCCTTGGATGGGGACGTGGTGAGCCGCACTGGCTGGGAAGGGGGTCCGTCTACGGACACAGCCCAGAGTTCGGCGCGCCCTCCCCGGGTGGAGGTGAAGACCACCTGTCGATTCTGCTCGTCGAAGTTGGGGTAGCGGTCCAGCGCGTCCCCCGATGTGAGCTCTCGCAGGGTGTCGGCGACCGCATCCACCAGCAAAAGGGTGCGGGGTCCCTCGGCGGGCCCCTCTGAAAGGACCACGAAGCGCCCATCGAGCGAGGTTTGACCGAGGACCGACGGCTCGAAGGGGCCTCGACCCGCGAGGCTCGTGAGTTCCCTGTCTGTCCATTCGGTCTGTGGGTTCTCGTAGTTCGGCATGAGGACCCACAGCTTCCCACGATCCTCGAAGTCACCGTAGACGAACAGACCCTGCAACTCGTCCAGCCAGATCGAGGGGCAGGCCCTCCGCACGGAGAGCCTATGCTTGTTTCGACCGTCGAAGTCCATCCGGAACAACTGTGGCGCCGGATTACCCACCTCGACCGGGGAGCAGTAGACGGCCATCCGGTCGTCGAGCCCAGCAATGAGGGAATCCAGCTCAGAGGAGTCCCGATCCCTCGCACCCAGCAGCGGAATCAGCACCATGAGCATGAGCCCAGCCACGAGGACCGCGGCCAGGGAACGGACCTGGCGGGGGCGCCATCCTGAGCCTGAGGGGGAGAATGAGGGGAGGTCAAAGACGACCGGTGGCGACCATGAAGTGAGTTCGGACTCGAACTCTGCTCTCAGCTCCCGGACCAGCTCCTCCTCCTCCATCCGCTCCAGGCGATCAAGGACCGCCGCCGCTTCGGGGATGGCCTCCGCTCTGATCAGCGCGCGGAAGTAGAGAGCAAGCAGGTCCTCCCGCTCCGGGAACAGCCGGGATCCGATCTCCAGACTCGCGCGGACGGCTTCCGGACTCAGCGAGGTTTCGGGATCCTGCGCCGCTCCAAGAAGGAGGGTGATCAGCATCTCTCTGAGCCGCCCTCGCTCAGACTCCAACCAGTCTTCCAGTTCCCAGCTCTGCGGGTGTCGGAAGTTCTCCAGGAAGAGGCCGTTCCACGCCCGGAGCGCGGAGGATAAATCGCCCGATTCGACGAACGCCTGGAATTCATCCAGATCGCACTCGACATCGTCGGACAGTGCGATAACCCGGTCCTGAGCCTCGAGCACGTCGGGGCCGAGGGCCGCGCGGATGCGGGTGAGGCTCTGTCGAAGGGCCTGGAGCGCGAGCGCCCGGTCCCGGCCTGGCCACAAGAGCTCAGCCAGGTGATCGCGCGAGACTGGTCCACCGTAGCGGTGCAAGTATGCCAGAATGGCGATCAGGACGCCCGATCCGAGAACCGGGGTGCCCTGCTTGTCCAAGACCCGACCGGGTCCCAATAGCTCGAGTCTCAAGCGATACCCGTGAAACGAGATTTGGCGGAAAAAAAATGACGGATCGGCGCGGATCGCGACGGCTTCCCGCGAGCCGAACCAATGGAAATCTGAGCCATGGACCCGGGTTCCGGCAACTGTAGCGGTAGGTTAGTCTCTCCCAAGCGCCACCAACGCTTCGGGAGAGGCCGTATTTCGCCAAGTTTCCCCGCTGTCACGGTGAGGTCACGGCTGCGATGCACATTCGTTGGACCTTGAAGCCGCCGAGCCGACCTCCCTCTTGCAAGCGACAACATGACCGACGCAGCGCTCCGCCCTGAGCCCATGACGCCGGATAGCCCCTCCACACCAGATGAGGGGTTGTTGGCCGCGGCCGGCCCGGCGCTCCGAAACCTCCTCCTCCGCGCGGGGGTTCATACGCCTGAGGACCTCAGGATCGCACTGGCCTCCAACCGCTTCTCCGAAATGTCGGGGGTGGGGAGGAAGAAGATCGAAAGGCTCACCGAGCTGTGCCGTCGGTTTCTGGATCAAGGGGGCCTGTCCCGCGCCGAGATCGTTCAGAGCCTGGAAGCGGATGGGGTTGAGGCGCGAGCGGCGCTCCGGAGTACCCCCCTCCGTGCGCTTGGGCTTCCTTCTGCCGTCGAGGCAGCGCTCATCGATGAAGATATCCTCATCGTTGGGGACCTTCTGTGGTCGCTCCGTCTTCCAGTGGGCCAGGCACCACCGCCCGTGGAGCAGTGGGAAGGGGAGCTGCTGTGGGCCCTGGGATGGGAGCCGGATGCCGAGCCATCCCCGGCTCCTGATGCCTCCTCGCCTCCTCCTCCGGCAACTCCGGAAGTGGTCATTCAAGCGCCAGAGGAGGGACCCCCTCCCGACCTCATCGCCATCGTACGGCGCCTCACTGGAGGGGATGGTCCCGGGTTCTTCCCGGACCGGGATCTCCGTATCCTTCGGGGCCATCACGGGCTCGATGATGAATCACTACTCACCTTCACGAGCCTGGGTGGCGATCTGGGCGTCAGCAGAGAGAGAATCAGACAGCTTCACGATCGCGCCCTTCGCCGACTGGAGGAGGTCCTCCGAAAGGGGAAGCTCAGCCCCCGGTTCCATTCTGGAAGCCCGCTTGCCCTGCAGCAGGAGTTTGAGTGGCTCTGCGGGATGGTGCGAGGGGAGATGGTCGGCTGGGAGTCGGAGCTGACCCGTAGCCTCGAGGAGCGGTGGGCGCGGTCGATCCCCCCCGCGGAACAACCCTATCTCCGTCTGCTGCTCACGTGCGCAGGACTACGTGGCTACGCAGCGGAGCAACTGGGTGTCGCAAGAGACGACATGGGATGGATTGATGCCGACCTGGTCTCTGCGAGCGACCTGCGCCGGACCTTCGTCACGGCACGGGGAGTGCTCGAAACCACCGGGGCCTGGCAATCCCTGTCCGAAGTCAGGGAGGCGCTCGAGTCGGAAAGTGGAACTGCAACGTCTCTCGAGATGGTTGAAGGAGTCTGCCGCGCAATCGGGGCCATGGAGGTCAAAGAGGGTGGGTGGATCCGGCTGGGCGTCGCGGCACTCCGGGGAGTCAGCCCAAAGGTACACCGCGTTCTGCTCGATGCTGGCGAACCACTGCACCTGAACGAGATCCTGGAACGACTGAACCTCGGGTTGATGGAAGCTGGAACTCCACCCATGGAGGACGACGTCCGCCCGATCCAGAGTGCTCTTACACGCAGCCCCTGGTTCGAGCCCATCTCACGATCCGGATTCTGGAAGTCCTCGGACTGGAAGGGAATCAGTACCGACGCCGTTCCTGAAATCATCGCCCGAGTCCTGAAGGAGAACCCCGGACCTCTTGCGGCTCAGGAGGTGGTGGAGAAGGTCCACGAGGAACGCCCCTGGGTCGCAGAAAGCTCCGTCCCCGCATATCTGTCGGGGGACCCCCGTTTCGAGCGGCGCCGCGAAGGATGGGTTCTGGCGGAGGCCCATCCCCTGGAGTCCGTCACACCTCCCATTCAACCCGAGCCAGTGGATGAGCCGGAACGGGAGGACGAGGCTCCGTCCGCATTGGCTCCTGGCACCGAGGTCGAACTCGAGGCTCCCGACGAGCCCACCTCCGTCGAGCCCCCGGAAACGCTGGAGAGAGCCATCGAGAGAAGGCTTTCCTGCCATCCGGAGGGAGTCCCCCTGCGAGAGCTCCTCAGGGAGATGTGGGAGGCACGGGGGCAAAATCCGGGTGAGGTGACCGCCGCGCTGGCGGCCATGCCCGGAGTTGAACGCCGAGTGACCACTGACGGGGTGCGTTGCTGGCTTCGAGATTGATCCTTTCCCACTCACTGGACGAGCTGAACATGATCCACCACATGGCCCGCGGTCCCTGGCACGATGAGCGCCCTCTCCCACTGCCCTTCGGATACTGGGTGCCCGGCCTGGAGCTCTTCGCCGGAGAGTACCCCGGCGCCAAATATGGCGCGGAAGCGGTTCCCCGGCTGGAACGGCTGGTGGAAGCTGGCTTCACCTGCTTCGTGGATCTGACCGAAGAGGGGGAGCTCATCCCATACGAGCCGCTGCTGGAACAGGTATGGGGAGATCGGCCGGTATTCTACCAGCGACACCCCATCCGCGACGTCAGCGTCCCGAAGAATGAAGGAGAGATGAATGCCATCCTCGACTCCCTCGAGGTGGCGCTGGCGCTGGGCCATCGGATCTATGTCCACTGTTGGGGAGGCGTGGGACGGACCGGAACGACGGTGGGATGTCTCCTGGTGCGCCACGGGCTCGATGGGGAGGAAGCGCTCGGGGAGGTAGCCCGACTGTTCGGCAGGACCATCAAGAATGAGCGGGAGTCTCCTGAGACCGATCAGCAGAGGGAGTACGTGATTTCGTGGTCCGATCGCGATCGGTTCGCCGAGAACAAGTGGGGACGAGGGCACGACGAGGCCCCGGTGGGACGGGGGACTGGCGCCCTGGTGGGGCTCGCGGTAGGCGACGCACTGGGGACCACCCTGGAGTTCAAGGCCCCAGGGTCGTTTCAGCCCATTTCCGACATGGTGGGGGGCGGGCCCTTCGATCTGCCCCCCGGAGCGTGGACCGACGATACCTCCATGGCGCTCTGTCTGGCTGAGAGCCTGGTGGAATCGCGAGGCATGGACCTTCAGGACCAGATGGAACGATACGTCCGCTGGTGGCGCGAGGGTCACCTTTCCAGCACCGGCCGGTGTTTCGATATCGGCACCACCACTCGGCAGGCCCTCGACCGCTTCCAGAGAACCGGGGAGCCACTAGCTGGGTCGACGGACCCTCATTCGGCTGGGAACGGCTCTCTCATGCGGCTGGCCCCGGTGGCCATGTACTTCCACGATGACCTCACCGCGGCCGTAAATCATGCCGGGGAGTCCTCCCGAACCACTCACGGTGCTCCGACCGCAGTGGACTCCTGCCGCCTCTTCGCCGCCCTGCTCGTCTCGGCGATCCATGGAGCGCCCAAGTCCGAATTCCTGTCCTGGAGCTGGATCTCCGCACTCCCGGGCCTTCGGGCGCGAGAGCTGAACCCCGAGGTCCGGGCCGTGGCTGAAGGATCGTTTCTCGAGAAGAATCCTCCCGACATCCAGGGGTCCGGGTTTGTGGTGCGCAGCCTCGAGGCCGCGCTCTGGGCGTTCGCCAGCACTTCAACGTTCGAGGAAGGAGCGCTCAAGGCAGTCAACCTTGGGGATGATGCCGACACCACAGGCGCCATCTACGGGCAGATTGCAGGGGCACACTATGGGCTCGAGGCCATTCCCTTGGCGTGGCGGAGTCGCCTCGTGCACGAACAGCTCATCAACACGTTCGCACACGAGCTCATGAAGGGACTCCGAAGCATCTCCTCCGCGCGCTACGCCAATGCGGTAGTGCATGCCCGAAGAGGGCTCATCCGGCACGGCGGTGATCCTGTTGCCGCCGCGGCCGAGCTGGACAGCGCGGGTTCCGATCATCCCTCCATGGGAGCCGGGTGGATGTTCCAGAGGGCGGCGCAGATGTTGAGGGGGGAGGCGGTGGAGGGGATGGCGTGGACCAGGTGAGGAGGAGATGCCCTTGAACCAGTCGAGCAGTAAGCAAGTCTCGACCAAGAAGAGTGCGTTCGTCTCAGCTTGACTCCTACGCATCCAGCCTGATATACCTGTCCACGGGCGGATGATGCTTATCCCCTATCCGCACTTCCCGCGACCCCTTCCCCCATGACCCTCCGCATAGTTCACACCGCCGACAACCACATCGGGCTCGCCTTTGCCCGCTACCCGGAGCCGCTCCGAGCTCGCCTCCGGGAGGAGCGCTTCGCGGCCCTCGAACGGCTCATCCGTCAGGCCAACGATGCGGATGCGCACATCGTCACCGTGGCCGGGGACCTGTTCGATCGGGTCGCAGTGCCCGTCACCGAAATCGAGCGCACTGTGGGGATCCTGGCGGCCTTCGAGGGTGAGGCGGTCCTCGTCCTCGCCGGCAATCACGACTACTGCGAGGGGCCCGACAGCCCCCTCTGGAAACGCTTCCGGAAGGCGGCCGAGGGGACCTGCGTGATCGCCCTCACCGAGCGGGGGACGCACGACCTCCAAGTCGGCGACCAGCCCGTGCGCTTCTACGCCTGTCCCTGCCCGAGCAAGCACGGCCGCGAGCATGTGATCGGGTGGGTAGGGGAAACCCCCAGGGAGGAAGGGAGCCTGCACATCGGGATGGCCCATGGGAATGTGGAGGGGCTGGGGCTGGACGCTACGCACCGGTACTTCAGCATGACGGAGCAGGAGCTGCGGGCGGCGGCACTCGACGTCTGGCTCCTCGGGCACATCCACGTCCCTGCGCCCGCCCCCGGGACCACGGGCCTCCCCCTCTACTTCATGCCCGGGACGCACACCCCCGATTCCGTGAAGTGCACGCACGCCGGTGCGGCCTGGCTGATCGAGTTGGAGAAGGGGACCGGAGCCTTTCGCTTCGAGTCCCTCCCCACCGGTGCGCTCCGCTTCGTGCGCCGTACCCTCTCTCTCGAACACGCGCACGATGTCGAGGCGCTGTCCCGGGCCGCCGAGGAGCCCGACGCGCCCCACACGATCCTCGACCTGCAACTCACCGGACGCCTGAAGACGGAGGAGATCGCGGAGTTGAACCGGGTCGTGAACCAGCTTGCAGAGAGCTTCCTCCACGTGGAGCGCGACCAGGACATCGCCGAGATGCTCGACGCCGCGGCCATCGCGCGCCGCTTCCCCGATCGGACGCTCCCCGGCGAGCTGCTCCGCGCCCTCCTCGCGGACGAAGCTCATCCCGGTGACGCCCACCTGGCCCTCTCCCTGATCGAAGAGCTGGCCGAGCGATGATGAAGATCCTGAGCCTTCGCCTTCACCCTTTCGGGGGGACGACCGACCGCACCTGCGACCTGCGGGATGGGCTGAACGTGCTCGAAGGCCCGAACGAGTTCGGGAAGAGCACCCTGGCGCACGCCCTCTGGAGCGCCCTCTTCATCCCCACGAACCTCACCCCCGCGAAACTGCGCACCAAGATGGACCGCTGGGGCCCCCGGCCGGCAGGCGACCACCTCTCAGTCACCCTGCGATTCCGCGCCGAGGACCGAGAGTGGACCCTCACGAAGAGCTGGGGGGCAGGTGCCGCCTCGCGCCTCCAGGCGGAGGGGCAGGCCGCTCTCGCGGATCCGGACGCCGTGCAGAAGAAGCTCGACGAGCTGCGGAAGTGGAACGAAGCCACTTGGAGCTGCGTGTTGTTCACGACCCAGGCGGAGCTCGGCCACACCGTGAAGCAGCTCCGCGAGGCGGCCCACGACATGGACGATGTCCACGCCCTCCTGTCCGGCGCCGCCGCGATTCCTGGCGACATCCCAGGCGACCGGATGCGGGGCGCGCTGGAAGACCGGATCACGCGCCACTTCGGGCGCTGGGACCGGATGACGGAGGGTCCGGAAGGGGGAAAGGGGATCGAGAACCCCTGGAAGAACAAACTGGGGCCGGTGGTGGAGGCTTGGTACGCCGCGGAAGGGCTGCGCCGCACGCTGACCGACGTGAAGGCATACGAGGCCGCTGTGGACACCCTGAACGCAAGGATCCAGGGGCTGGCGAAGCAGCTCGATGCCGATCGGCCGTTCATCGAGCAGGGGAAGCAGCTCCGTGACGGGCTCAGTCGGCGCGGGGTCCTGGAGGAACGACGCGAGCGCCTCACCGGGACCGAGAAGCAGTTGATGGGGATCGTCGCTGCCTGGCCCGGTGCCGAGCAGGTCATGCAGGGGAAGGAAGGGGAGCACGCGCGCCTGGGCGAGTCCATCGAGCGCCTCGACACCGAGCTCGGTCACGCTCGAACCCGCGCGGGGGGCCAGGCTCTCCGGAAGCGATATGCCGCGCTCCT
>JBGTMU010000053.1:0-22041 GCA_041743405.1 Longimicrobiales bacterium
CGGGGAGGCGGACCGCTTCAGACGGTGCCGGCGTCAGGAGGAGAGCCGCAGACCCTCACCGTGCTGGACTCCGCCCGCGGCGAGACGGGCCAGGGCCTTCCGGTGGTGCTGTCGGACGGCGAGACGGTGCTCTACAGCGCACTCATGGCCTCGGGCGGGTCGCGCGCCGGAGTGGCGTCGCTGCGCACCGGGCAGTCGGGGCTGCTGGATCTACCGGGCGCCGCAGTGCTGGGCATGATCGATGACCTGCTCATTTACCACGATGGCCGGACCGCCATCATGGGCGTGCCCTTCGACCTGCGGCAGTGGCGTATCACCGGTCCTGCGACCGTGCTGGTGGACAGTGTCTCCGCGCGAGGGGTAAGTCCCATCAGCCTGTCCGGGTCGGGTACACTGGTGTACCTGCATTCGTCGGCCGAGCCTGAAGAAGAGGTTGTCGAACTCTCCCTCGACGGCGCGGCTCCCGCTACCGCGCTGCCCCTGCGCGGGCAGTTCGCGTCGCCGCGCTACTCACCCGATGGACGTCGCATCCTGGTGACGGTCGTCACCGACTCGGTGAACGAGTTGTGGGTCCATGACAGGCGCGCTGCCACCTTCGCGCCGGTTGCCCACGGCGCCGGCGGAGATCGTGCCGAGTGGTCCCCGGATGGCAGGGAGATGATCTTCGTGTCGAGCCGCCGCGGCCCCTTCGAGATCTGGCGCCAGCCCGCCGATGGCACCGCCCCTGCCACACTGCTCCAGCCCTCCGGCCCGCCGGGGCAGCCGGTACAGGCCACTCTCACGCCGGATGGACGGCACCTGGTGTACCGCACCGGTTACAACGGGGACGACGTCTGGTATCGCCTGCTGCAGGGCGATACGACGAGCCACGCGCTCGCCGCCAACCCCGGATTCGTCGAGCGCAACACCAGTATCTCGCCCGACGGCCAGTGGGCGGCGTACGCGTCCAACGAGTCGGGCGTATTCCAGGTCTATGTGCGGCCCTTTCCCGGCCCCGGCCCCCGCCTGCCGGTGACGGTGGACGGCGGCGATCATCCCGTCTGGTCGCCGGATGGCCGGCGCATCTATTACGCAAACGGGAATCGCTTCGAGGAAGCGACCGTCACTCTTGCTCCAGAGTATCTGGTGACGCGGCGTGTTCTCTTCGAGCACAGCGCACAGACGCACAACTGGTATCGCAACTGGGACCTCTCGCCGGACGGCTCACGATTCCTGGTGGTGAAGTCCCGGAGCGCCCAGGCGGATGAGCGCCTGGTGGTGGTGCACAACTGGGCCGATGAGGTGCGGGGCCGCAGGCGCGGTCGCTGAGCGCGGGTGAGCACCCGGCACGTGTGCGACTACATCGAGCGCGCTCCGTCCACTTCCGGGACGCCCGCGTTCCAGAATCGCACATTCCGGCATGTGACCGCTGCGTTGTCAGATTCGCATAAATAACCATGGGTATTTGTCTTGAGGGTGTTTCTATAAAGCGGCCCGTTCGTTGCTCCTCATCCATGAGAAAGCGGTGTGTCCCACCCCTGGAGTCCTCCCATGGATCATCTCGTCCAGAATCTTCGTTTCGCCCTCCGGCAGTTTGCCCGGCGGCCGGGTTTCACGCTCGTCGCAGCAGTTACGCTGGCGCTGGGAATCGGTGCGAACACTGCGATCTTCAGTGTGGTGAGCTCGGTTCTGCTGAGGCCACTCCCGTACGCGGACGCGGACGGCCTGGTCACGGTCTGGAACTCCCTCACGGGATCGGGCTTTGTCTCTCTCTCGGAGCCGGAGCTCATCGATTACCGGGAGGAGATTGGGAGCTTCGACAAGCTCGCCGCCTACCGCTTCACCGAATCGAACCTGACGGGTGATGGCGAACCGGAGCGGATCCCGGCTGCGCGCGTAACGGCCAACCTGTTCGGAACGCTGGGACGGCCACCCGCGGTGGGGCGGGCATTTACGGCAGGTGAGGACCGGCCGGACCGGGACAACGTCGTCATCCTCTCCGAGGGGCTATGGCAGCGCCGCTTCGGAGGGGACCCGTCGGTGGTGGGGAGGACGATCCAGGTCGACGGCCGCGCCCGCACCGTCATCGGCGTGATGCCCCCCGGTTTCCGGTTGCCAGCGGATCTCGAGAACGAGCAGCCGTCGGAGATGTGGCTGCCCCTCGCGCTCGATCCCGAGAACCTGGCCGGCCGGGGGCAACACTTTCTGCAGGCCGTTGCGCGACTCGCGCCCGGCGCGACGCCGGCGCAGGCTACGGCGGAGCTCGAGCTTCTGACCCGCCATTGGGTCGCGGAGGGGATCGTCCAGGACGAAGCCTTCACTGCCTTCGCAGTCCCTCTCCGTGACGAGGTGATCGGGGATATCCGCCAGGCGCTCCTGATTCTCTTCGCGGCCGTGGGCTTCGTGCTCCTCATCGCGTGTGCCAACGTGGCAAATCTCATGCTCGCGCGCGCAGATGAACGTAGCAGGGAGTTTGCCGTGCGGACGGCGCTGGGAGCGGATCGCGGACGCATCGTCGGTCAGCTCCTGACGGAAAGCCTGGTCCTCGCGTTGCTGGGGGGTGCGGCCGGTCTCATTCTGGCCGCGTGGGGGATCGAGGCGATCGGAGGACTCGCGCCTGCGACCATTCCCGGCCTCGATGCCGTCTCACTCGATGCGAAAGTGCTCGCCTTCACCGCGCTGGTATCGATCGTGGCGGCCATCGTCTTTAGCGTTCTCCCTGCGATTCAGACCGTGGGGCGGGATGTCATCTCCCCGCTCAAGGAGGGAGGCCAGAACGCGTCGGCCGGACGCGGTCGGCAACGCGCGCGCCGCTCCCTCGCGGTGGCCGAGGTGGCCCTCGCGGTCGTTCTGGTGATCGGCGCGGGACTTCTGTTCCGGAGCTTCCAGGAGATGCGGCAGGTCGAACTCGGATTTGATCCAGAGAACGTGCTCACTTTTCAGCTCACGCTCCCGCAGGCGGATTACGCCGGGAGCGAGCGAATGATCGACTTCTACGCGGAACTCCGCGATCGGGTGGAGGCCACTTCGGGCGTGCACTCGGTCGGAGCCACCGCGCTCCTTCCTCTCGATCAGTCGATCGGCGACTGGGGCATCGACATCGAGGGGCGGGAACGGGGTCCGGGAGAGAGATTCCAGGGATATCTCCAGATCATCACCCCCGGGTATCTCGAGTCAATGCGCATTCCCCTGGTGAGCGGGAGGGAGATGGAAGAAACGGACCGGGCGGACGGACAGCCGGTGGTCGTCATCAACGAGCGGATGGCAGAACGCTACTGGCCCGGGGAGGAGGCGCTGGGGCGGCGCCTCCGCATTCGGGCGGACGATCCCGGGCCCTGGTTCACCGTGGTGGGGGTCGTCGCGGACATTCGTCACAATGCGATCATCGAGGAGCCGCGCCATGAGATGTACTTTCCGCACGCGCAACTCCCGCTCGCCCTCGGGGGAACGACCGCCGCGATGAACCTGGTCGTGCGGACGACCGGACAGCCGCTCGCGATGACAGCCTCCATACGGGAGATCGTTCGGTCAATCGATCCGAATCTCCCCTTGGCCAACGTCCGAACGATGGAGCGTGTGGTCGATCGCGCGCTTGCGAAACCTCGATTCACGATGGTGCTCCTCGGGGTGTTCGCCGCCCTCGCTCTCCTGCTCGGCGCTGTGGGCATCTACGGGGTGATGGCGTACGGCGTCACCCGACGGAGCCGGGAGATCGGCATCCGGATGGCGCTCGGAGCCGGCACGGGGTCGATCATCCGGATGGTCGTGCTGCAAGGGATCGCCATCGTGGGTAGCGGAGTCGCGCTCGGCCTTACCGCCGCGTTCGCCCTGAGCGGCGTTGTCGCAAGCCTCCTTTACGGCGTGAGCGCTACCGACCCGCTGACCTTCCTCTCCGTTCCGATGCTCCTCGGTTTCATCGCCCTCGCCGCGGCCTGGCTCCCCGCAAGGCGCGCGACGAGGATGGATCCGGTGGTGGCGCTGAGGGCCGACTAGCGGGTGTCCAGAATCAGACTCAGAAAGGATGACGGGCGCTCTCGCCGCTGCATCCGGGCACGGAGGGGCCGTGGGTGCATGCGTTGCCGGCGGACCCATCGGTGCTGCCCCTCCTGCGGCAACCGACCCGCCTGTACTGGCTCGAGCATCTGCCTGCAGAAGACATTCTCTACCTCCAGTTGAACCGTTCTGGCGAGATGGAGAACGTGCCCTTTGCAGCGTTCCAGGAGGCATTCTTCGAGGAGCTTGAGCGGCGGCAGCCGAGCCGATTGGTCATCGACCTGCGATTCAACCCCGGCGGCAACTTGGACATCACGCAGCCGCTGTTCGAGCGTATCGCGAGAATGCCGCTTGCGCAGGAGCAGGGCCGACTGCTTGTCATTACCGGCGGCCAGACGTTCTCGGTGCCGGGCCAATGGCTGGATCGGCCATGCGCCGCCCTTTACGCCGGGCCATGATTCTGGAATTGCGCTGCATTGTGCGGCCTGGCAGGGCTCGGTAGACACAGCGCACACTTTACTGGCCTCGGGAACCGCCAGGCCCTTCCGCGGCTTTCGCCTCCGACGGTCAACCCTTGCCGGCCACTCCCGCCCCGGGGGGCCGGGTATAACTCGCATCCTTGAAAGGAGCTTTCATGCGCGCGTACTCCCTCCTCTTTCTCCGCTTCTCAATCGCCCTCCTGGTGTTTCACTGGGGGCTCGACAAGATCCTCGATCCAGGACACACCTTGGCAGTCTCCGACCGGTTCTACATGGGTCTATTGAGCTTCCCGGCGCTCATACCGATCCTGGGGGTGATGCAGGTCGGGGTAGCTCTCGCCGCCATGGTGGGTTTCGCCCGCCGCCTGGTCGACCCGGTCATCCTCCTTCTGACCCTGGGGACGGCGCTCGGGGTGTGGAAGTCCATCCTGGACCCGTGGGGACTGGTCTTCGAAGGCACGAACGCCCTCTTTTTCCCCTCGCTGATCGTGGTGGCTGCCTGCGTGCTCCTCCTGGCCTTCCGAAGCGATGAGCGCTACGTGTTCGACCGCATTCGCGAGGAAGGGAAAGAGGCGCCCGCTGCGGGCTGACCGCCCGCAGAGCCTGGCCTTGAGTCACTCGCCTCCGGGCCCCTCGGGTGGGTCCGGACCCTGGAATCCCTCGGCGCGCAGCGAGGCCAGGATCCGGGCCTCCACCTGGTCGGGACAGGGGGGGGCGTCGCGCCCCGCCACCGCTCGCTCCACCGCGGCCCGGAAGGCCGACTCGAAGCGGAGGAAGGGGTAGCAGTGAGCGCAGGTTTCCAGATGGGCGCCGACACGCGCCGCCATATCCGCTTCGAGTTCCCCGTCGAGCCACTCGAAGACCCGTTCCGCAGCGTCCCGGCACGAGATGCCCCCGGGGGCCTCGCCCTCGGGACCGGTGCGGCGCGCGCGGCCGAGGAGCTTCTTCAGATCGTGCATCCAGTTCATCGGGCCTCTCTCTCGCGAATGGCTTGTGTCTCTTGGGGGCCCCGGGCGGGCGGGGGCATGATGCCCACCGAGACCGCGTAGGCGTGCAGGTCCTGCTGGAGATGGCGCCGCGCACGGAAGACCCGGCTCTTCACCGTGCCCACCGGCACCGAGAGCACCTGGCCGATCTCGGCATAGGGCAGCCCCTCCATATCGACCAGGACGAAAGCCTCGCGAAACTCCACCGGCAGCCGTTCGATGGCCGCCAGAATCTCGTCGTCGACCACCTCGTTCCAGAACGCCCCTTCCGGATCATGCTCGCGGGTAGTCCTGAAGACCCCCGCCTCGAGGGCCACCTGCCCCGGATCCGGCTCGGCCTCGCGGCGCACCACCTCGGTGTGCCGGCGTGCCCGCTCTTCGCTCCTCAGAAAGACATTCCGACAGATGGTGAAGAGCCAACTCCGGATCTTCGTGCCACTGGTGTAGGCATCCCATGACCGCCAGGCCCTCAGGAAGGTATCCTGCACCAGGTCATCGGCGCGGTCCCGATCGCCTGCGAGGCGCAGGGCGAATCGGTACACCGCGTCCATCTCGGGCAGGGCCTCACGGGCGAAGGCTGCGTCTTTCGATGGTGACTCGGTCATGGCGTCTCGGTCATGGGAACGGTCCGGAGCTGGCCTCGCTCCAGGCCGCCGGGCACGACGGCTTCATCACCCAGGAAGGAACTCCCCGCGACGGTCAACGGTTCCCGGCGGCGGCGAGGGCAGCTCGGGCCAGGGGCCCCTTCAAGTTACACGCGCGAAGTTTCGCCGTCTCCCGGGAACCGCGGGACGACTCAGTGAGTTAGAGAGGTAGATCGCGAGTCCCCGATGAGCCGGGCCTCATCCCCGTGCACACTACCCGGAGTCTCCCATGTCCGTGATGCACGACAGCCTGATCCCGATGAGCCAGCGGACCCCCGTGGGCCGCCGCACCTTCCTGGCGCGGGCCGGCGCCACCGTTCTTTCTTCTCGCCTCGCGCTCCCACTGCTCGGCTCCGGAGCGGCCCTGGTCCTCTCCGCATGCGGAGGCCGTTCGAGGGGATCGGGCGACGCTGCGGCTCCTGAACTTCTCCCCCGCGAGGAATGGCGCGACATCCTTCCTGCCGACCGCTACCGCATCCTCTTCGAGGACCGGACGGAGCCCGCGGGGTCGAGCCCACTGGACAAGATCTACGATCCCGGGACGTACGTCTGCGCCGCCTGTTTCCAGCCCCTGTTCAGCTCGGAGAACAAGTACGATTCCACCACCGGGTGGCCGAGCTTCTGGACGCACCTGCCTGGCGCCGTCGGAACTCGCCCCGACGACTCGCTCTTCATGCGGCGCACCGAGTGTCACTGCTCCCGCTGCGGGGGGCACCAGGGCCACGTCTTCCCCGACGGCCCCCCTCCCACCGGCGAGCGGTGGTGCATCAATGGCCTCGCTCTCGAGTTCGTGGCACAGGGGCAGCCTCTGCCGGAGCTCCGAGGATGAGACCGCGCGGGGTGTATGGAACCTCCCTTCGACAAGCTCGACGGCGTCCTCTCGACGACCTCGGGGTTCATGGGCGGAACCGTGGCCAACCCCACCTACCAGCAGGTCACTGCAGGGGGGACCGGGCACGTGGAGGTCGTGCAGGTCGTCTTCGAGCCCGCCCGGGTGAACTACGAGCGGCTCCTCGAGGTTTTCTGGGTCAACGTGGACCCGCTGGACGACGGTGGCCAGTTCTGCGACCGGGGCCCGATCTACCGCGCAGCGATCTTCGCATGGGGAGACGCTTGAAGAACCCGGTGCGTTACCGGTTCTACCGGACGTCCTGCGGGCGGGACCGCCGTCTCCGGCAGGTGTGGGGCGCTGACGCGGGCTGATCTTCGCTCGAGCGCCTCTCGCTCGAGGGATGGAGCCCTCGATCCCCATGTGGGAGTTTCGCTCACATCGGTCACCCCACTCATCATTGCGCCTTCACCGCGCTATAACTATCCTTATTTTGCGGTGTGATGGATTTTGTGTATACTTAGCCCACTGTCATGGAAGTCCCCCATGGCCATGCAGACCCCCGAGATCGACGCTGAGCTGACGAATTCCAACCCGTGGTGGGGGAGTCCTCAGGGGTGGGAGGCCAACGATGTTCAGCTACGCGCGGTACGACAGTCACCGTTGGCCTACGAAGCACGTCCCCTTGCCGGCCACACGACGGGCGGCCTCTACATTCTCCGAGGACCTCGTCGGGTAGGGAAATCGACTGCGATGAAGCAGTTGATAGCCGAGAAGCTCCGCAGCGGAACTCCGCCTCGTACGGTCCTGCACGTCTCCGTCGAAGGTCGAAGCGATCGGGATCTGGTCGACATCGTGCGAAGAGGAGCGGACCAGTGGCTCACCGGTCAGCCGGGTGACAGGCTCTGGATCATCGACGAGATCACGGGGGTTGCCGGGGCATGGCCTGAGCAGATCAAGCGTCTGCGAGATAACCACCCGTCATTCTCAGCGGACACGGTCATCCTCACTGGCTCGTCGTCTGCCGGATTTGACGAGGCGAGAAAGCTGCTGGCTGGGCGCAGGAACGCGGAGCGAAGTGACCGCACTCTCTTCCAGATGGGATTCGTGGATATGGCTCGAGCGCTGGGCGGGGAGCTTCCCGATCCGCCCGGTCTGCGCGTCTCTCAGTTCAGCGATGACGAGGCGCTGAAAGCCCTCGTGGACGAGTACCTGCCCTGGGTGCCGACTCTGACCGAGGCGTGGGACCAGTACCTCCGCGTGGGCGGGTACCCGCAGGCCGTGACAGCGGAGCTGCGGAATCCAGGGGGTCAGGCAACCGATCGGACTCTGACCGACGCGCTCTGGGATGTGATTCACGGTGATGCGTTCGAAGGATCGGGGATGACTCACACGCAGACGCAGTCCATTCTTCGCACGTTGGCATCGTCGTTGAGCTCCCTCTTCTCCGTGCATGGGCTTGCCTCAGCTGCGGCCATGCACCACAGCACGGCAGAGAGTCGCCTGGACGCGCTTCGCAGAGCCTTCATCGCCTTCCCGGTCCATCGGGAGGAGGGACTGGCCCCAAAGCCGCGCTCCCAGTCGAAGTGGTACTTCACCGACCCACGGCTTGCGCATCTGGCATCGGAATTCGGAGCCGGAAGCACGCCGGATCCCACGGCGCTCTCCGAACAGCAGATCGCCGTCGCGCTGTTGCGGGCGCTGGAGGAAGAGTGGCCCGGTGCCGCCATGCGACACGATCGGCTGCTCTACTACAGATCAACGACAGGGTCCGAGATCGACTTCGTTTCCGCCTCCTTCGCGAGGACCTGCGTAGAGTCGAAGTTTGTGGATCGTGGATGGGGACGGGCGTTTCAGACGATTGAAGCGTCGGGCAAGTCCCCCGGTGCCGTGGCCACGAGGTCGGGGCTCAAGCGCCACAAGGGTGGGTGGGCGCTCCCGGCTGGACTGGTTGCCTTTCTTCTCACTCGCGCTTCGACGCCAGGAAGCTGATCGGGCCGCGGGCGCTCAGCCCCCGCCGCTGGCCACCCACCCCTCGATCTTCGCGCGCAGCATCGGGAGCGTGACTCCGCCGTCCTCGAGGACGCGGTCGTGGAAGTGGCGGATGTCGAAGCCGTCGCCGAGGTGGGTCTCCGACCGCCGTGCGAGCCGCGGGGAGATACTCGTCCGCCAGAAACGCGCGGTAGAGACGGAGCGCCGGGTTGATCCGCTCGGCGACCATGGACTCGACCGCCGCCGCGAACACCGCGTCGTCTGCTCGGGTGGCCAGGATCGCGAACGGCGATCCGCTGGGTGACGTTGCCAGCATGTTCTCCACCTGCTCAAGCACCCGCTCCACATTCACGCGGGGTGCCGTGTAGCCGAGGCTGAGCCCCTCGCGGAGGGTGGGGTCCCGACCGACCCTTTTCCCTGGTGCACGTTTGTGATTACATTATAATTACCATGAAAGAGCGCTCAGTGAACACACGCATCGTCCGGATCGGCAACTCCCAGGGGGTCCGCATTCCCAAGCCCCTGCTCGAGCAGTCGGGGCTGGAAGAGGACGTGCGTCTTCGCGTGATTCCCAACGGCATTGTCATCGAGCGCGCCCGGGTGCCGCGAGCCGGGTGGGGGGAAGCCGCGAGTTCCCTGGCAGCGGATGGCGGCGGCAGGCTCCTCGATCCCCCCATCCCCACATCCTTCGATCAGGAGGAGTGGGTGTGGGAGTGAAACCCTGCCCGCAGAGAGGAGAAGTTCACCTGGTGGCCCTCGATCCCACCGAAGGGCGCGAGATCCGGAAGACGCGCCCATGCCTCGTGGTTTCGCCCGATGAACTGAACGCCCACCTCGCCACCTTCCTGGTGGCCCCCATGACCACCGAGGAGCACCCCTACCCTTTCCGCATCCCGTGCCGGTTCAAGGGGAAGAACGGAACCGTCGTCCTGGATCAGATTCGCGCCGTGGACCGCGCCCGTCTGATCAAGCGGGTGGGTCGACTTGGCGAGGATGCGCTGTCCCAGGCCCTGGCAGTTCTCAGGGAGATGTTCGAGGGATAGCGCGCTCATCGCGGCCTTGCAGCACTGACGATACCCGCCGCATCTTGCACCGCTGCCCCCGAAGCGCACCCGCGAGCCTCCCCCCGATTCCACCCACGCAGGAACTCCGATGCTGAAGCGCACCTTTGTATTGCTCGGCGTGGCCGTCCTCGCGCTCGCTGGCGTTGTCGCCCTCCGGGGAGCGGCGTATGACACCGGCGGTGCAGTGACGCCGGTCGAGCGCGTCGACTTTCCAGTCGATGCCGACCGCGCGGTCATGAACCTCGCCGCTGCCCTGCGCTTCCCGACAATAAACGATGACGGCGACGGTACCGCCCACGCTGCGGCGTTCGAGGCACTGCGCGCCTTCCTCGAAACAGCGTACCCTGCCGCACACACCGCGCTCGAACGCGAGATCATTGGGGGTGGGACGCTCCTGTACCGCTGGGATGGCAGCGACTCGTCGCTGTCGCCGATCCTGCTGATGGGGCACATGGACGTGGTGCCGGTCGAGCCGGGCACCGAGGGCGACTGGCTGCACGACCCGTTTGCCGGGACTGTCGCGGACGGCTTCCTCTGGGGGCGAGGCGCACTCGACAACAAGCAGAACGTGATCGGCATCCTTGAAGCCGTGGAGCACCTTCTGGCCGAGGGGTTCACCCCGACCCGCACCGTGTACCTGCTCTTCGGCCACGACGAGGAGTCCGGCGGCAACGATGGGGCGGCGACGGCCGCAGCGCTCCTCGAGGAACGGCGCGTCCGCTTCGATTTCGTACTCGACGAGGGCGGGCTGATCATGGACCCGGCGATGTTCGGCACCGCCGAGCCGATTGCGATCGTGAAGACCGCGGAGAAGGGCTACCTGACGCTCGAGCTGAGCGTGCGGGGCGCCGGCGGCCACTCGTCCCGGCCGCCGCGGGAGACGCCGATCGGCATCCTCAGCCACGCGATCGTGCGCCTCGAAGAGAACCCGTTCCCAGCCCGGCTGGATGGCGCTGCGGAGGACATGATCGCCGCCATCATTCCCACGCAGGGCGCCGCCGCCCGTACGCTCTTCGCAAACCGCTGGCTGCTCGACGGCATGCTGCTTCGCCTCCTCGCCCGGGACCCCTCGACGAACGCATCGATCCGGACCACCGTCGCGCCGACCATGCTGCATGGCAGCCCGAAGGACAACGTGCTCCCATCGCGCGCGAGCGCGGTCGTCAACTTCCGGCTGCTGCCGGGCGACAGCGTGGCCTCGGTCATCGAGCGCGTCCGCCACGTGATCGCCGACGACCGCGTGGAAATCGCCACCCGCATGGCCGTCGAACCGTCGCCCACCTCCGACAGCGCGTCGCCGAACTTCGCCCTGCTCGGGCGCACAATCCGGCAGGTCGCGGGTAACGGCATCCGCATCACCCCCTACCTCGCTCTCGGCGCCACCGACTCGCGCCACTTCACGGCGCTTTCTGACGACGTCTACGGCTTCAGCCCCGCCCTCGGGGATGACGCGGTGCTCGCGCAGATCCATGGCACAAACGAGCGGATCGCCATCGAGGATGTCGAGCGGATGGTCCGCTTCTACGTGCAGCTTGTGAGGAACGCGGCTGGAAATCGCTGAGCCTCAGCCGCACCGAGTCATGGTCTCAGTGCCGTCCATCTTGAGGCACCCAACGATCGACTGCGACGGGTGCTTCCCTATCCATCACCCTTTTTTCCTTGCGTGCCGGGCGCCCCGGAGCTTCTCTTGAGGAATATGCTTCAGCGCCACGGGAGGAATGGGGCCTCACATCCCCCGTTCAGACTCCGAGGCCTTGCACCATCACTTCAACGGGATGGACTCATGCACCCGAGGTATCATCGTCTTCCGACTCTCCTTCTGGGCCTCCTGGCGACCGTGGTGACTCTCTCCGCATCAGCGGACCCGTTGGAGGGTCAGCGGATGCCACCCCTCCAGAGCTATTTCGAACTCCGGGATAGCTACATCCCTGAGTCGAAGCGACATGCCGACTGGTACACGGTGGACGGGAAGCGCGACGGTCCCAGCATGTTCCGCAGGGTGAGGGCTCCCCAGGTGGAGTACGAGGCCGGCGACCGCCTCACCTGGGACCGCTTCCACACGGTGGATGTGATGTATACCTGGATGCATCGCTGGGCTGAGCAGTACCCCGACATCCTGGAGATTCAGGAAGTGGGTCGCAGCTTCGAAGGCCGCCCCATCCTCCAGGCCAACGTCACCAACAAGGCCACCGGCCCCCACACCGCAAAACCTGCCGCCATGTTCGACGGTGGGCATCACGCCGGAGAGGTGACTCCCAGCGAGTCCGTCCTCTACCTTCTCCACCATCTCCTCACCCAGTACGGCACCGACCCGGAGATCACGCATCTGGTGGATACCCGGGCCATCTACCTCCGTCCGCAGACGAACCCCGACGGCTCCAACCTCTATCACCACACCGCCCAACGAAACCGGAGTACGGTGCGGCCCTACGATTCGGACGGGGACGGGCTCGTGGATGCGAATCCACCGGTAGACCTCACCGGTGACGGGGTCATCCGTCAGATGCGCTGGCAGGTGGAGCCGGGGGAGGGAGACTTCGTATTGGATGACCGGGACCCGCAAGGCCGCCTCATGCGGCGGGTGCTCTCCGGCCAGGGAGATTGGAAAGTGGAGACCGAAGGAATCGACCATGTCGGCAATGGTCGCTACGGATCGGACGGTATCGGGGGGCTGGACCTGCACCGCAACTTCCTCGAGAACTGGCGGCCCATGCCGGGACTGGAGGAGACCGGCCGGGGGTACACCCAGGAGGGTGCCGGAGACTTTCCCTTGAGCGAACCGGAGGTGAAGTGGGTCACCCTCTGGCTCCTCACCCACCCCAACATCGCGGCGGTGAACTACTTCGACACCACGGGTCCCTTCCATCTCCGCGGCCCGTCGTCGTCGGCTTCGGAAGAGCGCATGTACCCGGAGGACATCGCTCTCTACGAGTACTTCGATTCCCTGGCCATGAGCATCACGGGTTATCCTGAAGCCGGCGACGTCTACCATGACTTCGCGTTTGCCCGGGGTCAGACCCACGATGCCCTCACCGGTGACCCCATCGTGCCCTTCCCCAGGTTCGGGCACGGGCCCGAGTTCGGATACTTCTACTACGGCACCATCTGGTACGGAGATGAACTCTGGAATTCCATGTTGTTCGAGGACTACAACGGCGATGGCGTGATGGACGATGCAGACCGTTTCCACTGGGACGACACCTACAACGACGGTCAGTGCTTCCATCCGTGGACACCCTTCCAGCATCCCCAGTTGGGTGAGGTGGAGATCGGGGGCTTCCATCCCAAGTACTGCCTCCAGAACCCCCCGCCCCATCTCCTGGAGGAGTGGGTTCACAACCACGCCATGTGGAACCTGGCCCTGGCCAAACATCTCCCGCTCCTGGACCTCCAGGGCGTAGAAGTGACGTCCGCAGGGAGCGACGGGGATGCCCGCCTCTTCGATGTGACCGTGAACTGGACCAACTCCGGAGGCATGCCCACGGCCCTCAGACAGGCCCAACTCGTGCGCATCGTGCAGCAGGATCAGGCTCGACTGGAGTTCGACGGCGAGTTGACCTCAGGCCAGACGCCCGCAGTTCAGGTAGTGACCCCATCTGTCACGGACAAGACCATCTACGCTGGCTACACCGAGGTGGATGAGGCGAAGAGCGCCACCTTCCGGGTCAGGGTGACAGGCTCGGCTTCAGTGGAGGGAACGGTGCACGTCGTGTCCACCCGGGGAGGCGTCCTGGAGGCTCCGTTCCGGTTGCCGTGACGGTGGTTCCAGAGGAATCCTTCACCTCGGTGTGGTCGAGGATGAGGGTGGTGTCGCCCGCTTTGGAGCAGGTGACCGTTGTCAGTCATTGCGCTAATGCCATATTTCTACCATGAAATCTACCATTGACGCCGCTGGTCGCGTGGTGATTCCGAAGGCGCTTCGGCAACGCCTCGGTCTAAGAGGCGGGGAAACGCTGGAGATCCGCGAGCGAGATGGACGGATCGAGATCGAGGCCGCCGCGACGCCGATGCGTCTGGCCGAGAGGGAGGGAAACGCCGTCGCGGTTCCTGAAGAGGAACTCCCCCCGCTCACCGACGAAATCGTGAGAGCGACCGTCGAGCGGCCCGGACGTACGAGGCCGTTGGGGTGACGTATCAGATGATCAAGTGACGTTCCGGCGGGCGCTCGATGACGGCCAGGGGGAGCAGATCACCTCAGTGTGGCGAGGATGAGGGTGGTGTCGCCCGCCTTGGAGTAGGTGATGTGGGCGGTCAAGTTGCTGACGGCAGCTCATTCTCCAGAGTAGATCCGCGACAGGTCAACGAGTTCGACATCATTCCGACCTTCAGAAGCGGATCTCAAACTCTCGGTGAAGCCGGATCGTCCGAACAGGAGCAGCCTGGCCTGGGCGCAATCGGCACCGTCCGCCACGAGAAGTCCTCGGATCCGGTCCAATCGATGGAGGTCGTGAAGGGTACGCTCCCGATCTGAACTCTTGGCCTCTCCGATGCAGAGGATTCGCGACGACTTGCTTTGCCGGCGTTCGCCGGAGGCGAGACCAACGACATCGATCTCGAGGTTCTTTCGCTCTTTGCGGTCGGCGACCGTCGTGGAGCCTACCTCTCCGATCGCTCCCCCAACGGTGGCATCCGAGGCGAAGCGACGAACCCACTCACGGGCGAGGTGCTCGAAGTGAGGTCCAAGGATCTGCGACTTGAAGGTTGAGTAAGAAGCCTTCCACGCATCCTCGAATCGCCGCTCCTCGAACTGCGACAGACGCGGTCGTGTGATCAACTGATGAAAGCGCACGATCGGGTCCTTGACGCGAAGGGAGGCGTTCCGCTGCTTGCGAATGTCTTCCGCCGAGTCCAGATAGCCGGACGAAATCAGGACCCCGAGCGGATGGGACAGTGCGGTCCGCTGTCGTCCCACCGCTCCTCCGATGGCGGTGGGCGAGGACTTGCCCTCACTGACAGCCTGCAGGATCGCGTAGTATGGGGCGCGGTCGTGAATCCGAGGATCCTCGCGGAGGAGGAAGTCCGCTTCCGTAAAGAGGGCCGACGCGGGATTCAACACCGTCGCAGAGAGCCAGGAGGGGAAGTCCTGCGTTTGACGTGGCAGCCCAACTTGCACGAGGTCCTTGTACCCTGCCGTGCCGCCAAAGACGGAGTCGGTGAGGAACGCGAGTTCCGGATCCTGCGCACCCCAATACCGCGATGAGGTCCGGTAGTCAAACGGTTGCAGGCGCAACTCCAACTGGGTGCGACCCCGGAGCGGAGAAGCGCCGCTGAGCAGTTCCTCCATGACGGAGATGGCGGAGCCGCAGAGCAGAACTCGCAAGGGAGGTAGAGTGGGGTCATCGCGCATCTCGTCATACAGGGCCTGCAGGACGGACGAGAGTTCAGGACTATGGCGCAGCAGGTACGGATACTCGTCAAGGACAAGGACACGCTGTCCCGCACCCCCAAGCACCGTCCGTGCGGTTCGAAGCGCCTCCTCCCAGTCGGTCATCTGGAGCCGTACGCCCGGCATGCCAGAGGCTTCGGCAACCGCCTGGGCGAAGCGTCCCAACGCGGAGACCCGATCGTGCTCGAGGGCCATTGTGTAGATCCCGCCCCGGGCCCGTGTGAGTCGGCGGAGAAGCCAGCTTTTCCCCTGCCGGCGCCGGCCGTACACGACGCCAATCCGAATCGGATCCTTGCCCCCGACAAACCCTGCAAGGTCCTGCCACTCCCGTTCGCGGTCGAACAGATCGCCTGGGCGTTGAAGCACGAAGCTCCTTTTGTATGGGCCGAGTTAGTATAGGCACAGCTATACTAACCCACTCCGAATCCAAGGCGCAAACGGCTCCGGCTCCGATGGGCGCTCGATGACGGCCTGGGGAAGCAGATCACCTCAGCACGTCCCGGATCCCCTCCGTGCGTTCGAAAACCGATTTGGCGAAGGGGCACAGGGGCAGGATGCGGAGGCCTTCCTTGCGGGCAACCTCCACGATGTGCATCACAATGAGCTTCCCGATGCCCTGACCGCGATAGGAATCCTTCACCTCGGTGTGGTCGAGGATGAGGGTGGTGTCGCCCGCCTTGGAGTAGGTGATGTGGCCCGCTTCGGTACCATTGTCCATGGCTGCGAACCGACCCTTGGAACCGTTCTCAACCAGTTGGAACTCCATCGCTCACTCCCTGATGGACAATGCGCCTGATGGGCATTGGGCCACCTGGGCACGGATCTCCTCACCTGTGGCGTTCTCCGGCGCTATCCAGGGACGTGCCTTCGGATTGTAAACCCTGGGAAGCGTCTTCACACAAACGCCCGCATGGATGCACAGGCGCGGCTTCCAGAGGATGGTGACCTCTCCGTTGCTGTATTCTTTTGTTTCCATGGTTCCCGGTTGCGTTGTGGGTCTGGGGCTTTCTTCGCCTTGTTCCCCGCCCCCTTTCGCCCGCGCCTGGTTCCCGTGGGACCGCAAGGCCGAAGGCCCTCCGTGGACGGAAAGGCAAGGTAGGGCGCGGGTTCTGGCGGAACAAGGTGCTGACGAGGTGGTTGAGCCGATATGTGGGAGAGTCATTGACGCGCGTCACGTGACACGTTACGTTCCAGACGTGATCAAGTCTTTCGCCAACCGAACGACCGAAGAACTGTTCCGGACTGGGGCCGCCCGGAAGGTACCTGCGGAGATCGCCCGCCGGGCGTTGCGCAAGCTGGAGGCCGTCCACGCGGCCTCACAGGTGACGGACCTCCGCGTACCGCCGGGCAATCGGCTCCATGCCCTGAAAGGCGACCGCGCTGGGCAGCACTCCATTGCCGTGAACGACCAGTGGAGGATCTGTTTCCGGTTCGACGACGGCGATGCGTACGAGGTCGAGTTCTGTGACTACCACTGACTTTGGAGTGGGACCGATGAGCATTCCCAATACACGCGCGCTGGAGCGCCCGCCCATCCACCCAGGCGAAATCCTGAGGGAGGATTTTCTCCCGGATTACGGGCTGACGGTTGCCGAACTGGCGGAGGCGGTCGGCGTGTCCCGGCAGTCAATCAACGAGTTGCTCCGTGAGCGTCGAGCGATCAGTCCCGAAATGGCACTTCGGCTCGGCAAGTTCTTCGGAATGTCGGCGGAGTTCTGGCTCAGCCTGCAGCGCAACGTAGATCTCTGGGCTGCGGCGCATGGGCTCGAACAGGAGCTCGCCGGCATCCGGCCCATCCAGATTGGGTAACGAGGGCGGCAGCGTAGCGTCCTTCGGGTACGAAGTGTTAGCTCGTGCGGGTACTGATCGTTATTCGCCGTGAGTACGTGTCGTTACTTGCTTCGGATGTACGCCGGACCAAGCCGGGGAAGCGTGCTGTTCTACCGAGACAACAAGGGTCTTGAGGTGGACGCGGTGGTCGAAGTCCCTGATCGCCGCTGGATCGGTGTGGAAGTGAAGCTCGGGGCATCCCGCGTCGAGGCCGGAGCCCGTTCGCTTCTGGCCCTGCGAGAGAAGCTCGCACCTGAGATCCAGGAGCGGTGCGGTGGCCTGGTGGTGGTAGGGGCGGACACCCCGACCTATCGACGGGACGACGGCGTCCTCGTGACCTCGATCGCGGCCCTCGGGCCGTAAGGGACATCAAGCGCCACCGCCCCCACCCCCCCGCCCAACCCGAGCCCGCACCACAAAGTCCCGCCCCATTTCATCGGTCGTCACCGCGTACATCAGGTCACCCCTGAAGTGCGGCTGCGTCCCCAGCTTCATGGGGAACGGGAGCATCAGCTCCCCGAGGAACACACCAGCCTCGTCGAAGATCTCGAAGCTCCGGCCGTCGGCCCCGCGCTCCCCGTGCAGGCGGACCCAAAGATAGCCAGTATCGTCTATCCAAATGGCTCCCAGAATCGGTCGGTGTTCGGGGAGGTCTCGCCAGTCCCACGCCGCGCCCTCGGGCACCTCGACACCGGCCAAGGCGGCCACTTGCGCGTGCTGCGACATGCTCTGCTCAACCGCCTCTCTCCGCTGCCGGCGGGATAGCGGGTCGCCAGTCAGAGGCCGCGCCAGCCCGCCGGTGACCCGCCCCGTGGCGTCTCTCCGTACCAGTCGATACGGATCCGTCTCGCCAGCCCAGGTGACCCCCTGCGGCCCAAGGGCCATGATGGGAGCCGGACCGAAGGGAACATCGTCCCATTCCGCCACGGGAACGGGAATGCTCTCGAGGAGGTTCAGCTCCAAGTCCCGCACCTCCACCCTGGCGTCGGAAAGGTCCGGACTCACGGCGTGCTCGATGAGCCGATCCCCCTCCATTCGCCCCTCCCAGGGAGACGAGAAGGCCGCTGTGCGGGGCGGAGTACCAACGTGTCCGCCGGTCGAGTCGAAGATCGAGTAGCGCCGATTCGCGAAGTCAGCCACCCAGAGGTTGCGCCGGGAATCCACCGCGAGCCCCGCAGGCCAGCGAAACTCGCCGGGCCCCCGCCCTTCCCTCCCCACCGTGCGGAGGTGCGCCCCGTCAGACGCGAAAACCTCGACGCGGAGGGGGCGCGAGTCCGCCACGTAGATGTGCCCTTCCTCATCAGAGGTAATGGACTGGACGCGACTGAACACCGCAGGCCCCTCGCCCTCCGCCTGACCGATCCGCAGTTCCTCCACCACCTCCCACGCCGGCTGACCCTCCCACGCTCCCGGGCCGCAGCTCTCGACGCGGACCGCGTCAGTGTGCCCCGCAAGGGGGTGCTCCTGGGTTCTCTGGCATGCGGGTTCGCAGGCATTGAATGCGAAAAAGAGGAAGGGGGCCAGGGAGCGGAGGAGGCTGCACCCCCCGCGGGATCGATCAGCCGTATCGGTCACGGGGCTACGCGTCATCCGGATATCACTTTCTCGATTTGCCTGGACGTCCCGGACGAGACGCCGGCAGTTTTCGCGAATCGACTCCACTGCCCCACCGCATGCCGAACCCTCTCGATGATCTCGCTCGCCCGACTGCTATCGATATCGCACTCCTTCGCGACCCGGATCATGTCCTTCTCACCAGGTCGTTCCGCCTCTCCGGCAACGGCCATGGTATGCTCGCCCCCAGGACCTCTTGAAAACACGAGATCGTACGCAGGTGCGAGTTTCCACTCCCCGGTTCGATCCATCAGGTAGGCAAAATTCTTGACGTGATCGTCACGGTTGTGGGCCAGCACATTGAAGGCCATGCGCCTGTACGCCTCCTCGACCTGCCGCCAATCCTTCGTCAGAACGAGCGTCGCCTTCAGAAAGCCCTCGTATCCCAGTGATGGAACACGGTGACTCTCGTGGAGGAGGCCGCCGAGGGTATGCATGTGGAGCCGCAGATTACCGTCGCGGTCAAACCGCTCGGTGCCAAAGTAGCGACCGCCATGCCGCGTCTCGAAGAGGGTAGTGTGGGGCAGGTCCAACCCCGCCTCCCTCGCCATGAGCGCATAGGCCGCCTCAACCGGCCCTACGTCAGGGAAATCTTCGCCCCCGGGAAACTTCACGAGGAAATGGCGAAAGTCGTCAGGTACGTCTGATGTTCCGGCGATCGCCCGGCCATCCTCGTGAACCGCAATGAGCACCTTCGGTCGTGCTCCGCCCGGAGAACCGCCAGCCACGCGCAGAGAAGGGAGCAATTCTTCGGTACTGCCCTCGAGAATGCGTTCCGCCTGTTGTGCGACCTCGTCCAGATCTACGACGGGGCCTTCGTCCCCTCCGCCCGCCGTCGGTGGGTGATACGTCAGCGCCCCCATGCCGCGCTTGCCGATGTATGCGAGCCTGTCCAGTACCGAAACTCGTGCCGGACCCAACCCCTGCTTCCGGAACACGCGATCCATCAGGAGGAGCCCCCAGCCGTCGGGCAGGGAGTCGTTGAAGGCCCCGAAGACCTGGCTGAACTCCGGTTCTGTGTGTTCAAACAGCCCGGGCCTCACCGGCAGTTTGAGCGGCGAGATCGGCAGAGGGTCACGGATGAAATCCTGCGCATACTCGAAGTAGATACGCCGGTCACGCTCTGCGAGCGTACCCACCACGACCCGCTCGTCGCCCCAGTCGAGTCGAACCTCGAGCTTACGCATCGCGTCGCTTGCCTCGCTTCCGTGCAGGACGATCAGCGTCTTCCAACTCGGAGAGCGATCGCGCCGGAGGATGAGCGAACAGGTCGTCGAAGCCGGCTTGTGCGTCCAGGATCACCGCGAGTTTCAACAGGCGTTCCAACGAGATTGGACCGTCCCTCTCGAACCTGCGATAGGTAGCCAGGGCGATCCCGCTCCGGTCCGCGAGCTCCTGCTGTGTCCATCCGCGCTCCAATCGGCGCGCCTTCACGCGATGCGCCAGCATCTGCGCGACCTCACGTGCGCTTTTGAGTTCTATTAGTAACATGATGTCAGTTATTGGGGTTCACGGGTGCTAACCGCTAATATAATACCCCATGTTGCCCGTGTGCGTGTCAGGCCGCAGGCAGTGTCCTCACAGATCCCTCCGGACCTTCCCCAGGTACAGGTCCACGTCTCCCGGAATCATCTCGCTTCCCGGAACGCGGATGGGATCGGAGAGCACCCCTCGGGTCAGCCGCTCGATGGTCCCTCCACTCAGCCGGCGCACGAAGCGGTCCAGGCTCTCCCGGTTGTTCCGGCGCCTGGACTCCTTCGTCTTGTCGAGATCGATGAACTCGTGGATGACGAAGACCGCAACGGGAGCCGAGAGCGCTCGAGCATAGGCCAGCGTCCCCGCCACGCCGGTCAGGAGCTGGTATCGCAGTTCGCCGAAGTGGTCCAACCCCTCTTCCCACGGCGGGAGGAGGGCTCCTCCGAGACCCTTCACTCGCTCAACGATGTTGGTATTGGTGTCGCGGGAGAGCTTCCGTGCACCGGCCACCAGCATGGGCTCGATCTTGTCTCCGAAGGACTCATCCGCCTTGGCCTCGACGGTAATGGCGATGGTCCCCACGGAGCCTTCGGCTCGGATGGCAAGATCGGCGTTCCGCGGCTCACCGGGGTAGGCGTCGAAGGGGATGCGGGCTTCGGGCTCGGCCTCGATGAGGCGGATGTCTGGAAGGTTGGGGTGGGTTGCCAGGAGCGAAGCCAGCTCTGGGGGGATGACAGGCTCGCCGGGGATGGGGAACCAGGCGCGGGCCAGCTCCTTGGCGCTGCCGCCGTCTACCCAATGGTCCTCGCCGCTCTTAGGTGGGGCGTGCTCCAGCCAGTCGTCTTGGCTTGAGATGGGGGTTCCGTTCCGATGGATTCGCATCCTTGTCTCCTTCAGGGGGCGCCGCGTGCCGGGCGGCGGAAGACTTCTCTCGCGTGCCAATCCAGGTGTTCGGCAGCAGGGGCAAGGGATGGCTCCTGGGCAGGGCGGATCTCTCCGCCATGGAAGCGGAGAAGCCACTCTTCCAGCGCCTCGCCAAGGACATGACGCGACACCAACGTTCGGTGTTCGGACGTCACCGTGAACGCTCCCCGATCGAAGAGCCGATGGTGGAGGGTGCAGAGGGCGAGCCCATTCGACTCGCTGTCAGGGCCGTTCGCCTGCTTCCAACGGATGTGGGCGGCATCGAGGCCCACGGGGACCGAATCCATCCGAAGGTCGAAGCCGCAGATCGCACAACGGTGCTCGTAGGCGAGGAGGACCTTCCCCCGGAAATGGGGATCCCTCGGCGTACGAAGGACCCACTCGCCCTCGTCCGCGAGGTCGAACCCCAGCTCGCTCAGGAGTTCTTCGTGGTAGGTGCTGGGGAAATGCTCAGTGAGGAGGATTTCTGCGGCCCTGCGGATGAGGGAAGGGTCGCGGGAGAGGAGGGTGTGAACGGGTTCGGGGAAACCTCCAACCGCATCGTTCCTCCGCAACTCCGCGTCCGTGGGACTGCGTCCGCCCCAATCACGAACCCGGTCCGACTGATCGGCGAACTCCAGCTCCCAGACGCCCTTCTCCTGCAGGTGCCAGAACGGGTACTCCGGACGGTTCACCTTGGAAGGGCCAAATTCCTCTAGCAAACGTATCTGGACTCCCCCGTTGTGGAACGCAAGTAGGACAGGATGACAGAGAGGGTCGACTGCAGTCGTATCTCCGGCCCTTGGATGGGCCGCATGGGCCCTGGCCACGATGGAAAGTCGCGCGTGGGGTGCCTATCGGTTGCA
>JBGTMU010000054.1:0-3897 GCA_041743405.1 Longimicrobiales bacterium
GCGCGGGCCACCATGGCGCCGTTGTCCACGGCGAGCCTGGGGGAGGAATGGAACACCCGCCCCCCCGGGCCGAGGCGTTCGGCGAGGGCCTCCCGGAGGCCGCGGTTCGCAGAGACCCCACCGCCCAGAAGCACCCGCCGACATCCAGTTTCCTCCACCCCGCGGAGCGTTTTCGAGACGAGAAGATCGACCACCGCCTCCTGAAAGCCCGCCGCAATGTGGGCGCGCTCCTCTTCGATTCGGCCTTCCTCCCGCACCCGGTTGACCCGCTCGAGCACGGCCGTCTTGAGCCCCGAAAAGGAGACATCGAAGAAGTCGGAGTCCTCAGCCACCTGGTTCCGTCGGAGCATGGGACGCGGGAAGGGGTGGCGGGACGGATCCCCCTCGCGCGCCAGTCGCTCGACCTGGGGCCCGCCCGGGTAAGGGAGATCGAGGAGCTTTGCGACCTTGTCGTAGGCCTCGCCGGCTGCGTCATCCCGGGTCTCGCCGAGGAGGTGGTACTCTCCCCATCGCTCGGAATGGAGGAGGAGCGTGTGGCCACCGGACACGAGGAGAGCGACGAAAGGGGGCTCTGCTTCGGGATTCTCGAGGGACGGGGCGAAGAGGTGGGCCTCCATGTGATGGACGGCGACGAGGGGACGGCCCAGCGCCCAGGCCACACCCTTGGCCCATGAGACCCCTACGAGGAGCGCTCCCACAAGCCCCGGCCCCGCCGTCACCCCGATCGCGTCGATCTCTCCGAGGGTGCATCCGGCCTCCGACAGCGCCCCACCCACCACGTCATCGAGTACGGTGAGGTGCGCACGCGCTGCGAGCTCGGGCACCACGCCCCCGTAGACACGGTGGATGTCCTGCGAGAGGATGACATGACCGAGGAGTTCGGAATCTCCGCGGAGCACCGCGGCCGAGGTCTCGTCACAGGAGCTTTCGATCCCCAGGATGAGGGGCGAAGCGGTCACGGTCCCCCCTCCCCTCCCACGCGGCGGACCGTCACGTCGACGAGCTGGAGTTCCCCGCTCAGGAGCGGCGGAAGCCCACGGAGCTGCACCGGGAATACGGATTCGTCTCCCGCCTGGGGGAGCCGGTCCGCGGCCACCTCGATCACGGCCCGGAAGGTGCTCGGATCCGCGCTTTCCACTACGCTGCGTGCCCCGCGGAGCATGACGACGAGTGTCTGCGGGCTGATTTCCAGATCGGCGGCGGCGAGCCCCTCCGGCAGGATGACCGGAATCCCGCTGATGACCTGCTCGACGCTCTCCTCCACCTCGATCGTCACCTGACCGGTTCCCGGCTGGAAAAGCAGCCCCGCCATCCCCGCCGTGTCCACGGCCACCTGAACCACCCGGGAGCCGACCATCGTCGAGAGGTCGATGGGGAAGAGCCGGACCGAGTCCAGGTCGGTGAGGCGGCTGAGCGCCCCGGTGACCCGGATTTCCGTCGGCTCAACGACAGGCTGGGAAGCCAGGGCGAGGCGATCCGGCAGGCGACCCCTGAAGCGGGGCGCCAGTGGAAGATTCGCTCTCTGGACCGGTTCGAAGTTGATCCGGACGGACGAGGGCTGAATGTCTTCGACGATCACCCCGGGGCGATCCTGAATCCTCACCCACTGGTTTCGGAGCACGATCGTGGTGTCGGTCGAGGACACCTCGTCCATCGGGATGACCACACTCGGGCGTTCGGCCGCGAGACGCATGAGCTCACCTGAAGGCCCTCCGAAACGGACGATCACGGTAGCCGGGAGCGGATCTCCGAGAAGCGCCCAGTTCGGATCGGCCAGGTCGACCCGCACCGGGACCCCCGGGAGCGACTGACGGTTCGGCGCCTCGACCCGGACCGAGACCCACAGGAGAAGGGCGATCCCGAAGGCCGAGATCTTGAGCGAGAGATTGCGGGCGAAGAAGGCGGTGAATCGGTTCACGTTGTCACACCTCACCTTCCAGCAGGCGGCGAATGAACTCCACATACCGTGGATGATCCCACTCGGTGGACCCCGCGACGCGTCGGTAGATGGTCCCATCGCGTCCGATCAGGAACGATTCCGGGATGCCGGAAAGCTGGTAGACGCGCTGGATCTTCCCCTCGGGATCATGGAGGATCGGGAAGGATAGCTGCAGAGAGTCCGCGAAGGCCCGGATGTCTCCCCCCGGGTTCCCCATGCGGTCCAGAAGCCCGGGGGCAGCGTCCACGCTCACCGCGACGATCTCGAAGTCCTCGCCGGCGAACTGCTCGTAGAGCCGCTGCATCGAGGGCATCTCGTAACGGCAGGGGGCGCACCATGTGGCCCAGACGTTGAGGAGCACGACTCGGTCCCCGAAATCGTGGAGCGTGCGCGGCTCTCCATCCAGCGTCACGGCCTCGAACACGGGGGCCTGGCTCCCCGGACCGATTCCCTGCATTCGGTCACGGCTCATCCATGCCGCGCCTACCACAACGAGGGCAAGCACGATCGCCCCGTAGTAGGGAAGGGTGGATGGTGGGGAAGCCGGGGGGGTGGAAGTCATGGCCTCAACGGTCCTGCTCTTCGTCGTCCAGGAACCCTCGGCGGCCCACGACCAGACGGACCTCGCTTCCCCTGGGGGCCAGCTCCCCGGCCGGAGGGAACTGTTCCAGGACCTGCCCCTGGTTGAAGCCGAACCGGAACCGCGTTTCCACGGGTTCGGCCACGGTGAACCCCAGCGAGTTCAGGAGTTCGCGCGCCTGCTCTTCCTGCATTCCCGACAGGTCCGGGAGTTCGAGCATGGGCGGTCCGAGGCTTATGGTGATCTCCACGTCGGTCGGGAGGGTCACCTCCGTTCCCGGCTCGGGCCAGATGGACACGATCTGTCCGGCGGGCGCGTCGGCCTCGACGGAATCGGCGATGACGCGAAATCCGGTTGCCTGGAGAACCGTGATCGCCCGATCGGCACGGAGTCGCATGACGTCCGGAACGGGGCGGCGTTCGGGTCCGAGGCTCAGGGTCAGCCGAACTTCGCCGCCCGCCAGCGCAAGCTGCCCGGGGAACGGCGTCTGCCCGAGAATCGTGCCGCGGATCCGCTCCGGGTGTCGGATGGAATCGACCCCGGCTACGATCAACTGCTCCGCGATCAGACGGTCTTCCGCAGCCTCCAGGGTCATTCCCCGGAGGTCGGGAACCGTGCGGAACTCCTCATCCGCACGATCCGGCGCCGGAAACACGACCTGGGTGGCATACAGATAGCCGCCCCCGGATCCGAGAAGGATCGCAGCCACGGCGTAGAGGAGAAGACGGCCCGCGGGCGAGCGGATTCCTCCCTCCCATCGGGATGACCTCCTCTCGCGGGAGCTCGTCCTCCGCTTCCGCGGGCCGCCGCTCCCCCGTCGGCGCGACATCGATCCACCAAGTTTCACCTGATCCTCCGCCTCCACAGTTCCTGGAACCCGCTATCCACCGATCTCCGACCCCGCCGAATCACCTTCAGACTCCTCGCCGTCGATTCGCCCTCAGCCTCCCTGTCGCCGAATCACCCTCAACCTCCTCGCCGCCGAAACCGGGCCGCAAAGGCTCCGTCGCACACCCCCGCGCGGGGATCCACGCGCAGGAAATCGCCATCGATCAGTGCGTCCGGCACGCCTTCTCCCCTTTCCACCATATACTCCGGATGGTCGCGGAGGAACGCCTCGACCCGTTCCTCGTTCTCCTCGGGCTCGAGGGTGCATGTGGCATAGACCAGAAGCCCCCCGGGCCGTACCACCCGCGCGGCCCCCTCCAGGATCCCGCTCTGGATCGCGGAGAGCGCCTCGATGGACTCCGGCTTGAGATTCCACCGTGCGTCCGGGTGCCGGGCCAGCGTCCCTGTTCCGGAGCAGGGCACGTCGAGAAGTACGACATCTGCTTCCCGGAGCGCCGGCGCTTCCCCGCGCGCCACATGCAGGCGACCG
>JBGTMU010000055.1:0-26240 GCA_041743405.1 Longimicrobiales bacterium
GGTAGGCACCCTCGGGGAATCCCACGGGATGGTCGGCGGGGTGGCCCGTGCGTGCGTCTTCGTCGAGGGGGCGTCCGAGCTCCCGGGCCGCGAGGTGAACCCTGGCGAAGAAGTCCTCGGCGCTCACCCGTGAGGAGCACGATGCCTGAACAAGGAGTCCGCCCGGGTTGAGGACGCGGAGCGCCAGACGGGTGAGTCTCGCGTACTGGTCCAGGGCAGGGTCGATCTGAGCCCTTTTTTTCGCGAATGAAGGGGGATCCACGACCACCACACCGAACCGTTCGCCTGCTTCCGCCAACTGCTTCAGCGCCTGGAATGCATCGCCCTGAAGGGTGCGATGCGCCGCTTCGGCGATCGCGGGTTCCCCGGAGTTCAGGAGGAAGTGACGGGTGGCCTGCTCCAGTGCAGGCGCGGCCTGGTCGACGCTCACGACTTCCCGCGCCCCTCCGCGTGCGGCGTAGAGGGAGAACCCACCCGTGTAGCTGAAAACGTTGAGGACCCTCTCGCCAGCCACCCGGCCTTCCAGTCGCCGCCGGTTCTCTCTTTGATCAAGATAGAATCCGGTCTTGTGGCCAATGAAGGGATGGGCCTCGAAGCGGAGTCCGGTCTCGAGGAAGGGAACGCCCTCGGGTGTGACCTCGGGGGTCGCCCCATGGATAACCGCTCCCCCCCGGATGGAAGGAGGCGAGAGCGGGTCGTTTGCCACTCGCCGGGCGAGCAGGAGGAGGATCCGGGAAGTGTGGGAGGCGGAAACGAGGGCCGGGACCAGCTCCCGGAGTCGAGGCAGCCAGCCGACGGAGTAGAGCTTCAGGACCAGCGTGTCCCCATAGCGGTCCACGATTACGCCGGAGAGCCCATCGGCTTCCCCGTGCACCATGCGGAGTCCCGTGGTTCCGGCTTCCTCGAGAATCTTCCTTTTCCCGCATGCCGCTCTCACCCTGCGATCGATGAAGTCGGCATCGATGGTCTCAGGGGTCCCATGCACGAGGAGGCGAACCCGGATCGGGCTGGATGGATCGTAGAGCCCGGCGGCGAGAAAACGGTTCTTTCGATCGAAAACTACCGCGATGTCACCCGGTGCCCCCGTGCGGTTCTCGCCGCTGATGCTCCCTTCGAAGAGCCAGGGGTGCCCTGAGCGCAGCGCCCGCTCGGCTGCGGGCTGGATCCTGAGTGCGATTGGACGCGGATGCGGCGGGGGAACGGACTCAGCGGTGAAGAAGGGGGGACGGGTCAAGATCCGACTCCTCACGGTCCTCGGCCATGAGTGGGCCGCGATGGGACAGATCGAAGTGATCCCCGGGGCGGAACACGCTTGGACGCCGGATCGGGTCGTGCATGTCGTACATCAGGACCTGGCTCACTCCGATCACCCGGGCCCGATCCTGCCGGACCACGATGGCGGTGCCCTCATCGATTCCGATCCCGAGAAGGTCAGGGTGGAGCGAGAGGATTTCCCAGAGGTCTTCCTCGCGCTTCCGGGTCAGGAGGTGCTGGTCCACGGCCGCCCCGGACAGAAATCCGAAGCCTTCTTCATAATCGGGGGACATCACTACCTGATTGGTCAGGGGATCCCCACGCACCAGGAAGGAACCCTGGATGGATGCGCCGGCTGAAGTTCCCCCGATCACGCCGCCCCGATCCAGCAGTGCGAAGAGCTCCTCATGGACCCGGGTTGCGAGGTAGGCGTCGACCAGGCGCCACTGTCTTCCCCCGGTGAACCACACTCCATCGGCCTCCCGGATCACCTCGGCAAACCAGTCGGAGTTCGCCTCCATCCGCTCGCGCGTGTGAAGGATGCGAAAGTTGGTCGCGCCGGCATCCCGGAGACCTTTCAGCCCCGGCCAGCTCAGATCGTAGTGGTCGTCCCCCCCGGCCGTGGGGATCACCACGATCCGGGCGTCCGTGCCGCCTGCGAGTTCGAGGAACTCTCCCCAGATTTCCGGTCCGAGCGCCCCTCCGCCCGCCACCACGAGGGTGCCGTGGGAGGGACCCACGCGGGAAGTGGAGGCCACTTCCTCGAACGCGCTGGACCGTGAGGTGCCGAGTCCTGCACATCCGGCAAGGAAGAGCAGGCCGACCGCCTGGATCCGTGGCGTTCTCCGCGGACGAATCATTGGATCAGGCCGAGAAGTACGGGTTGTCTCCTGACGTGTGATCCGTGACATCATGGATCATCGTGACCTCGGGGACCGCCTGACGAATCATTCGCTCCACTCCCTGACGAAGGGTCATCCGCGACATCGCGCACCCCTGGCACCCGCCGGTCATCTCCATGAACACTTCCGTGTCCTTTACGTCCACCAGGAGAATCTGACCCCCGTGTGAGGCCACGGCCGGGTTCACCTGCTGGTCGAGGATCTGCTGGACGCGGTCTGCGATCGGGCCGGTCGGGACTGCTCTTTCAGGCTCACCCCTCGGGCGGGTCACCTCGAAACCGGTTTCGTTTACCCGCTCCACGAAGTCGACCGTGGCTCCCTCGATTCGACCGGCCGTGTCCGGGTCGACGACCACGGCAAACCCTCCTCCGTCGAACTGCACATCGCCGGGCGACCGTTCGTCGGGCGCGATGAGGGTGAGTTCGAAGGCCGGAGCCACCGGACTCCCCCCCTCCGCGTGGATTCGGAGCGCGTCCAGTTCCCCCTCGGATTGCTCCAGGAAGGTGAGAACCATCTCTCGGGCGCGATCAGTAAAAGTCAGCATCAGGGTCTCCACCGAGGATCACTCTGGTCTCGCATCTGCTACACTTGGGAGCCCGGCAAGTTCACACGCGCCGGTTGCTCCCCATATTACGCTTCTCTATGATAGAACGACACCGGGCTCCATTGCCTCCACGAGTGGCGAGGGGCCCGTTCCTCTTTCTCGTACTTCAACTTTCGAGTTCGATTCATGCCGGAGCACGATGTGATGGACAAGCTGGTGTCGCTCGCCAAGCGGCGCGGGTTCGTTTTCCAATCTTCGGAGATCTATGGCGGAACCGGATCCGTCTGGGACTACGGTCCTCTCGGTGTCGAACTGAAGCGGAATGTGAAGGAGCTCTGGTGGTCCCGCATGGTCCATCAACGAGATGACGTGGAGGGGCTGGATGCAGCCATCCTCATGCATCCCAGGGTCTGGCACGCGTCCGGGCACGTGGACGGTTTCACCGACCCGCTGGTCGAATGCAAGCTCTGCAAGAAGCGGTTCCGTGAGGATCAGCTTCCCAGTCAATCCTGCGGCCGGAAGCCTTCGAAGGCGCCGGGGGAGCATGAGGACTGCGAGCTGGGAGAGCCCCGGCTGTTCAACCTGATGTTCAAGACCTTCATGGGACCGGTCGAGGAAGCGGCTTCCGTGAGCTATCTTCGCCCGGAGACCGCCCAGGGGTCCTACGTGAACTTCCTGAATGTGCAGACGGCGGCGCGCCAGAAGGTGCCCTTCGGGATCGCCCAGATCGGGAAAGCGTTTCGGAATGAGATCACGCCCGGGAACTTCATCTTCCGCACGCGCGAGTTCGAGCAGGCCGAGATGCAGTTCTTCGTGGAGCCCGGCAGCGACGATGAATGGTTCGAGTACTGGCGCGAGGAGCGCATGGCCTGGCATCGTTCTCTCGGGGTCCGACCGGAGAAGCTCCGCTTCCATGAGCATGGACCGGGGGAACTTGCGCATTACGCGAAGAAGGCCGTCGATGTCGAGTACGAGTTCCCCTTCGGCTGGAAGGAACTGGAAGGGATTCACAACCGGACCGACTTCGACCTCGGCCGCCATGAGGAGTTTTCGGGGAAGCGCCTTGAGTACATCGATTCCGGGGCCGGCAAGCGCTTCCGCCCCTTCGTCGTGGAGACGGCCGTGGGGGTGGACCGGACGGTCCTTGTACTCCTGGCCGACGCCTATCACGAAGAGGTAATCGAGGGAGAAGAGCGAGTCGTCCTCCGGCTCCATCCGAGGGTGGCACCGGTCAAGGCGGCCGTGTTCCCGCTGATGAAAAAGGACGGTCTGCCGGAGATCGCGGCACGCCTGGCCGGCGAGCTTCGACGGGCCTCCGTTCCGGCCTTCTACGATGAGGCCGGATCGATCGGGCGTCGATACCGGAGGCAGGACGAGGCTGGCACGCCCTGGGCGATCACCGTGGACGGCCAGACCGTCGAGGACGGGACCGTGACCATCCGGGACAGGGACACCCTCGAACAGATCCGCGTCGATGCGTCGGCGGTCCTGGGGTGGATCCGGGAGCGGCTGGCGCCGGATTCCACTTGAGATTCGGACGGTAGTCCGTCCGCGCCCGGTGATTTGCATTCCGGCGCGAGAGGCTCGTAGTTTTTTCTTCCCTTCCAGCCGTATCCCACTCTCCAGTCGAGGAGCCTTCAGGTGACCACGCAATCGGCCGTATTCACCTCGCGGTGGGGGATGCTCCTCGCCATGCTCGGCATGGCCGTCGGGACCGGCAACATCTGGCGATTCCCGAGGGTTGCGGCGTCCAATGGGGGGGGATCGTTCCTCGTGGCGTGGGTGGTTTTCCTGCTCCTCTGGTCGGTCCCACTGCTGATTCTGGAGTTCGGACTCGGGAAGGGGACCCGGTCCGGCCCGATCGGTGCGTTCGTGAAAACGCTGGGCCCGGGATTCGGGTGGATGGGGGCGTGGGTGGCCTGGACGGCCACCGCGATCATGTTCTACTACTCGGTCGTGATGGGGTGGACGATCCGGTTCTTCTTCGCGGCTCTCTTCGGTGAGGTCCCGGCGGACCCACCGGGGGCGTTCTGGGCGGAGTACGCTGCGTCGCCCGGGGCCCTGGTCACCCACGCGATTGCGATGGGGCTGGGCGTATTCGTGGTTTCGAAGGGAGTGCGCGGGATCGAGACGGCCGCACGGTTCCTGATTCCCTCTCTCGTGATTCTCGTAGTCGTTCTGGCTCTCCGCGCGGTGACCCTTCCCGGGGCCTCGGCCGGGCTGGCTTTTCTTTTCACCCCGAACTGGTCAGATCTCGCCTCCTATGAAATCTGGCTTCAGGCGCTCACGCAGAACGCCTGGGATACGGGTGCCGGGTGGGGCCTCGTGCTCTGCTATGCCATCTACATGCGGCGTCGAGAGGATACGGCGCTCAATGCGTTCGTGATCGGTTTCGGAAACAATGCGATTTCTCTTCTGGCCGGGATCATGGTGCTATGCACCGTCTTCTCGGTGATGCCGGATGCATCATCGGAGATCGTCGGCTCGGGCAATGAAGGGCTCACGTTCATCTGGGTGCCCCAGCTCTTCGGGACTCTTCCATTCGGACAGGTGTTTCTCGCGCTCTTCTTCCTGGCGCTGGTCTTCGCGGCATGGACGTCCCTGATAGCCCTGATAGAGCTCGCCAGCCGGGTGGTGATGGAGTTGGGCCTCTCAAGGCAGCGTGCCATCGCGGTTGTCGGGATCGCGGGGCTTCTCTTCGGACTTCCGTCCGCCCTCTCCATGGAAGTGTTCGGGAACCAGGATTTCGTGTGGGGCGTCGGACTCATGCTCTCGGGTGCCTTCTTCGCATTCGCGGTGCTCCGCTACGGGGTAACCCAATGGAGAGAGGAATTCATCAACACGGGAGACTCCGACATCCACATCGGTGCGTGGTGGGATTGGGCGATTCGTTTCGTGGTCGTTCAGGCGGCGGTCCTGATCGTCTGGTGGCTCTGGCAGGTCCGCGGGGAGGGTTTCGCCGAGAACTGGAATCCGATCGCGACCTTCAACATCGGGACGGTCGTGGTCCAGTGGGCCGTGGTCCTCGGGATCCTGATCGGCTTGAACCGTTGGATGGTGAAGCGGGTGGTCACGCCCGACCGATGACATTCGAGGAGTTCGAGAACGTCGCCCACGGGATGTGGGAGGAGATTCCGTCCTCGTACCGGGAGGGGATTGACGGCCTCGTTGTCAAGAGGGAAGCCGAAGCCCACGAGGAGCACGAGGACTACTGGACCCTCGGGATGTGCTACACGGAGCCGTATCCCTCCGGGTATTCGGGACCCGATACCACTCGCTCGTTCCTCGCTCTCTTCCATGGCTCGTTTGTGAACGTGTCGGACCAGAATGAGGACTTCGACTGGGAAGGAGAGATCTGGGAGACGATCACCCATGAGCTCCGTCACCACCTTGAGTTCCTTGCTTCGGATGACGCACTGGAAGGGGTGGACTACGCGATGGAGGAGGCCTTCAAGCGGGAGGGAGGGAAACCCTTTGACCCCTGGTACTATCAGGCCGGGGAAGAAGTGCGTCCCGGGATCTTCGAAGTGGAGTACGACGTCTATCTCGAACGACCGTGGCGGAAGGGGGAAATCGAGGGCAACGACGAGATCGTCTTCGAGTGGGAAGGGAACTCGTACACGATCCCGGTACCCGATCTGCTCGGAGATCTGCACTATGTCCGAGTCGAGGGGATCCCCATCGCAGGGTGGTACCACGTTGTGCTGGTGAGAGAAATCCCCTTCCTGGAGAGGATGCAGCGGATGCTCTCGGGGAAGAGTCTGGATCTTCAGGAGTCGGAGGCTGAAGCCAGGCCTGCGACGCCGCGGCCCGGAGCTGGCTCGTGAACCCGCCAGACCTCGTCGGTGAGGCGGGCCCTGCGCACGCCAGAGTGACCCCGTATGAACTCGCATTCCCCGGAAGGGGCTTCGTCGAGGCCGCATTCGGTGCGATCGAGGCGGAAGCGGGCGCGCGCGGAAGCGACCTCCATGATCCCGGTCGTTTCATGTTGCTGGGAGAAGTCGGCCGCCTCGTGCGGGACATCCAGGGCGATGATCGGGGGGCTGAAGCGCTCCAACGCTACGGTGCACTGACATTCCATGCCTTTCACCTTCACCGGTCCGGAGAATGTCTCGTCCTGCTGGAAGCCACTGTCGCTCGCTACCTCATCGAGACCGAGCCCTCATGGGGCGGATGGAACGGTGACCCGCCTGCACCTGCTGGATACATCCAGCTTCCCCGACACCTCTTCTGGTCTCAGCAGGGTTCCGAGAGCCCGCCTGAAGCGCTCGACGGACTGTTCTGGACCGTATGTTCGGGGGGAGCCCTGTGGATCACGGCGGTGTCGGGGATCCATCCTGCCCGTCCGGGCTTCTCGACGCTTCCACTGCCCCGGATTCCAGTGGCGGAGATCCCCAGGTGGATCCGCGAGAAGGTTCGCGTGGAGGGCCCTGATTTCGCGACTACCCTCCCGGGTGGAGATCTGGACCGACTCTACTCGGTGACTACGGTCGGCGAGGTGCTGAAGCTCACCGCGCGCGTGCTTGGGTACTGGGCCTCCGTGCCTGGCGCCCTCGGAAAACGTGAGACTCCCGTACGCCCCAGCGACGCGAGCGAAACTGAAGTGGAGCGTCAACCATCGGCGACAGGCTCCCCCGCGTCGACCCTGCCGTTTCAGCGACTTCGGCTCGTGACCTGACCCGGGACGGGGTCGGCCCCCTCCAGTTCCCGGACAAGCCCCTTCGGACAAGCCCCTGATTGGAACCCAGATGCCCAGAGAATCCCAGGCCCGGAAACGCTCTCGAGCGTCCAGAATCTACGAGATACTGGCGGGGGCGTATCCCGAGGCAAGATGCGCACTGGACCATGCGAATCCATTCGAGCTCGCGGTGGCCACGATCCTCTCGGCGCAGTGCACGGATGCGAGGGTCAACCAGGTCACCCCCGAGTTGTTCAGGCGTTTCCCCGATCCCGAGAGCCTCGCCGAAGCAAGCCAGGAGGAAGTCGAAGCCCTGATACATTCAACCGGCTTCTTCCGAAACAAGGCCAGAAATCTGATCGGGATGGCCGAGTCGGTCGTCAGGGTCCACGGGAGCGAAATGCCCAGGACGCTGGCCGAACTGATCGAACTCCCCGGGGTCGGTCGGAAGACGGCCAACGTGATCCTCGGAAATGCATTCGGGATTGACGAGGGAGTGGTGGTGGATACCCATGTGAAGCGCATCGCGAAGCGGCTGGGCCTCACGGGACATAGCGACCCGGAAAAGGTGGAGGTCGATCTGGTGAAGCTGTTTCCGAGGGATGGGTGGACCATGCTGGCCCACCTACTGATCTTTCACGGCCGCAGGGTCTGCGTGGCCCGTGTACCGAGATGCGAAATCTGTCCGGTTGGAGGCGACTGCCCGTCGTTCGAGCCCCGTTGAATCCATTGCCATGCGGGCGCTTGCAACCTGTTCGCGCTGACTGTTGGGAAGTGACCTTCGACCCCCCCGTCCCTCGGGTGGCGATGTCAGGTTCTCCCCGGCTCGTGCCATCGGAGGATTCGGGAGAGCACCCGGAGGGAAGGGCTGACAAGGGGGTCTCGGATGGGCGAGATCTCGAGGGCAAGGGAATCGTCGAGTCGCCAGGGTGGCTCGACGATTCGTCGCCATTCGAGGTAGTTGGCCAGGTAGCGACCCGAAATCCCGCGGAATCGGGAGAACCATCCGCGCAGTCCCCGAGCTACTCGTTCCGCGCACGGAGCGATGTCAGCATCGGTGCCAACAAGCCGCAGGTGATTCGCGATTCGGATCCGGGACCTGCCCCGCAATCCGACGAGGCCCGTGAGCTGGCTGAACACCGGACCGCGGCAGGTGACAACCCCGCTTTCCGCGACCCATGGGTTGAGGGCGAGGTCACACTCCTTCGCATCCGGGATCTGTCGCGCAGATGGGATGGCGACAAGCGCGACGGTCGGAGTTCGCCGAACGGAATGGGTGCCATGGAACACGGCCACCCAGGTCTTTCTCGCAAGGTTTACGCGGCCTCGGCCCTTCTGATCCTCCGCCCCGACTCGCGGGACGCCTGCCCAATCGGCCGGAGTGGGTGAGCGAACGCCCGCTTTCGGCCAGCAGACCGGGATCCTCGCGGATGATGCGACGCATCGCTCGAACCCCACGGTTCCATGAACGCGTCCGCTCTGGCTGAGGAAGATGTGTCTCCAACGGAAGGCGGTACTGGGGTGTATCCTGGATCGCACGGCGGATGCGCGGATACTCAGCCGATCGTCAAGTGCTTCGAGGTAGGGCATCCAGCAGGCGAGCCGACGACACCGAGCGAGGGGAGTTCCGGTAAGATCGCTGAAGGTCCGGCGACACCCGGAGCACATGAATCGCTGTCGCCCGGAGAAGCTCCCCCAACGATGGATTTGAGCGCATCCGCATCTCGGGCACCGCCTGTCTCCCATCCCCGTGGCCGAGGTGCGCACGAGTTCCAGAATCAGATCCCGCGCGACTCGTTCTCCCTCCCGCTCGGACGACGAAGTTCTTCTCATGCTTGGTAGATCGCTGAACGATGTGGGCCACCACATAGCCCATTCGGACCCACACTCAGCGCGAACAGGAGGCGAGGCGGGTGACGGGTTTGTATACGATTCCCGAGAACCCGTTGCGCTACTCGCGTGCCGGGGTTGCTTGACTCCTCCGCTCCGGGCTCGGAGCTTTAATGATCCAATCCCTCTCCGCGTCGGCGGAGACCCCTGGCCCCCCTACCGTGAGTTACGCATGGCGCCCCCGACCCGCGACGCTGCCCTTGAACTCCTTCATGCCTGGGTTCAGAACGAAGGGCTCCGGAACCATATGCTGGCCGTGGAAGCGTGCGTGCGGCACTACGCTGAACTGCGGGGAGGAGATCCCGACGTGTGGGGGCTCGCCGGCCTCCTCCATGACCTCGACTGGGAGAGCCACCCCGAACAGCATCCGCTTCCCGGGGTCGATGAGTTGCGTCGTCGCTCCTTCCCCGAGGAAGTCATCCATGCGATCCTGGCGCATCGATCCGATTTCACTGGTGTCGAGCCGGTCTCCGACCTGGATCGGGTCCTCTACGCCTGCGATGAGCTGAGCGGACTGATCGTGGCTTGTTGCCTGGTTCGGCCGAACGGGATCGACGACCTGACGCCGAAATCCGTGGTCAAGAAACTCAAGGACCGTGCGTTCGCCGCAGGCGTCGATCGAGCGGATGTCGACAGGGGTGTCGAGCTTATCGGTCTCGAGCGCGCCCAACATATCCAGAACCTGATCGACGCGCTCCGCAGTGCGGGAGCCTCACTCGGCATTCGAGGGGAGGACCTCCGGGCGTGAGTCTCCGGAACCGCCAGCCCCGGAGCAGGTTATCACCGAGGTTCGGACAACTCCTCTCGACTCCGTGATCATCTTGCATCGCACGTCATTGAGATGACTCTTCGCTACCTCTTGGCCGCCGCCCTTCTCCTCGCGGGGGTGTGCTCCGCGTTGCCGGGTGCGGGACAGGATGTTCGGCTCCTCGGGGAGATCCACGGAACCCGCCCTCCGCCCGCGTACTTCGAGCAGTTGCTGCGAGATCCGGACTCGTTCCAGTTCGAGCGGGAGGGGCTTGATCGGTTGAGCTACATCCAAACGAGGCGACCGGTCGATCTTCACGAATTGCTGCTTCGCGAAGGTGGAGCGGCGCGAAGCCTGGGTCCTCGAGATGCACCGGTTGTGGGTGTCTTCCGATTCCCTCTGGTTCTCGGACTCTTTGCGGACTCACCGGGCATTCCTCCGCATTCCCTCGGAGCTGTTCAGGCGGAGTTCTTCGATGGGCCGAATTCCTATTATCAGACGATCCCGGAGTATTACGACGAGATGTCCCGCGGTGCTCTGGAAATGGTCGGAGTGACCTTCGACTGGGTGCGTAGTAATCTCACGGCCGCGCAGGCCACGCAGGGCAACAGCGGGCTGTCGTCCCACTCCTCTCAGGGGGTAGGTGGCTTCATTGAGTCACTCCTCCGGCAGCTCGACGCTATGGGTGTGGACTGGAACGTGTTCGACAATACGGGCGACGGAATCGTGGACGTGCTCACGGTGATGCATCCCACCCAGGGAGGAGAGTGCGCGGTGGATCAGAGCGTGGATCCCAGTCCGGCGAATCGGACGGCGATCAGGAACAACCGGATCTGGTCTCATCGATGGAGCCTCAGGAATGCGACAGGAGGGAGACTGGACCCCGGGTACCGCACCGCAACGCCTCGAGCCGACGGAAACGGCTTCGTGATGATCACGGACTATACCATTCAGCCAGTTCTCGCGTGCGACTCCCAGAACATGAACTCAGTCGCGATCAACCAGATCGGCGTGTACGCGCATGAACTTGGTCACGGCTTCGGACTACCCGACCTGTACGGCACGGGCTCGGCCAGTCACCTCGGTTCCGGAAACTGGGATCTCATGGGGACGGGGTCGTGGGGATGCCAGGGGACCGACCCGGCCCGCCCCTGTCATATGGGTGCATGGAGCAAGGCGATGATGGGTTGGATCGAGATCGAGGAAGTTGAGCGGGATCGGGACCACGGAACGGTCACGCTGGGTCCGGTCCGGGATGGCCGGGTTCTGAAAGTGCCCGCAGGGGATGGCTCTGGGGAGTATCTTCTTTTGGAGAACCGGCAGCGCCTCGGATCGGATGGGGCGCTCTTCGAGCCCGGTCTCCTCGTCTGGCATATCGACCCCTGGCAGATCGGAGTTGGTTGGCCGGGGAACGCCGTGAACAGCAATCGTCAGCGGATGGGGGTCTGGCTCCGTCAGGCGGACGGGCTGAACCAACTGGCGGGGACCTCGGGGAACCGGGGTGACCGCGGTGATCCCTTTCCGGGGTGTATCATCCCGGATTCGCTCCGCTTCCACCCGGACCCTCCCTGCGGGCGGCGTACATCGTTCCACATCGGAACCAACCCGGCTGCGGTGACTCACGGAGGAATCGGAATGGGGATCACGCTTTCGGGGATCGAATTGACCGGATCGGCGCCTCACGATGTTCGCTTTGGGTTGGACACCCGATTCCAGTGGGACAGCTCAAGCGTGCAGGCTTCCGTCGAGGCGGCCCGTCTGCAGGACATTCAGCTCGAAGTGGCAGGAGCGCCGGCTGCGCCGGAGTGGCGATTCGTATCGGGAGCGCTTCCGGACGGGCTAAGCTTCGTCGCGCCTCAGGGGAGAATAGTCGGGACCACGATGGACCTCGGCACATACCGCTTTTCACTCAGCGCCGCTGACGGTGCGGGTCGGCAACTCGTGGCCGAATTCGAGCTCATGGTGAACGCGCCCATTATCCCGATCTCGGAGCTCGTTGCCCTCTTCGTCGGACAGCCCGACCCACTTACCCCCGCGCTGAGAGAATTCATGGACCGCCAGGGGAATCGGAACACCTTTTACGACATTGGCGACTTCCGGGCATATCTGCAGGCCAATCCGAACCTCCCATCCACCAGCGCCGAGCCATCGTTGACGCGTATCCGCATCCATCCGGGAGGCGCGGTGCTTGATCGGGGCGCGGTTTCCGGGTCGACCAGGGGAGGCCGCCGATGACGGTCCGGCATCGACTCGTGGCGCTGTGCATGGCCTTCGCTCTGACGGCGTGCGATTCGGGCCCGGCGGGGCCGGTGGTGGTCATGGGGACAGTTGAATGGGCCGCCGATTCACCTCCTCCGGGCGGAGTGATCCTCTACCTCTCCGGACCGGGAATGGAGCAGGTCCAGGGCGAGGGCGGAACGCAGAGCTGGGTCAATCCGCCGCCCGGCGTGGATGCGGGGACACGCGTCCTGCTGATTCATACGGGTGCGACTGATCCTATTCGCTTCTCCGTCCGACTCGAGAGTGCGGATCTCGCCAACCCTGTCGCCACCGTGCTCGAGGTCACTGGGAGGGACAACGAGCGGATCCCGGTTTCTCCCGGATACACGGTCCGCTTCGATCGTTGATGACGCCTTTTCTCACCCGAACCTCCTTGATTTGAGGGCGTCCGCACCCGAGTTTACCTGCCGGTGGCAGGCCGGTGTGCGAAGCCCATTCCTGCCGATTCCCTCCGCCCAAACTCCGGACAGGAGCAGCCATGACCCTTTCCACGTGGATCACGATGATCGTGATCGTGGGCTTCGTCTGGGGAGGGTTCGCCCTCGCCATCCGCACGGCTATCCGAAAGGAAGCTGGCAAGAGGGAGTGACCGCCGGTTTCGGCCTTCACCCCCACTCTCCGAACTCGTTCAGACCTGTTCCTCCCCCTGCGAGAAATTGATCCGTGCCCCGACGCGATGACTTGGAAAGCATTCTGATCCTGGGATCCGGGCCGATCGTGATCGGCCAGGCCTGCGAGTTCGACTATTCCGGCACGCAGGCGGTACGAGCTCTCAAGGAAGAGGGGTATCGGGTCATCCTCGTGAATTCGAATCCGGCCACGATCATGACCGACCCCGAGCTGGCCGATCGTACATACATCGAGCCGCTCACCCCCGACTGGGTGGCCCGCATCGTGGAGAAGGAGCGCCCGGACGCCATCCTTCCGACGATGGGGGGGCAGACCGCCCTGACCATCGCGATGGAACTCCACGAAACGGGTGTTCTGGAGCGGTTCGGGGTTGAGCTGATCGGGGCCAACGCTCGCTCGATCGAGATGGCCGAGGACCGCGAAGAGTTCGCTGCCGCGATGAACCGGATCGGCCTTGCGATGCCCTTCGGTGGATTCGCCCACTCGCTGGACGAAGCGATGGCCGTCGTCGCGGAGTCTGGGTACCCTGCCATCATCCGGCCCTCGTTCACGATGGGTGGCACGGGCGGTGGGATCGCCTACAACCGCGAGGAGTTTGAAGTCGCGGTTCGAAAGGGTCTCGACGCCTCACCCACCCACGAGGTGCTCATCGACCGGTCCGTCATCGGGTGGAAGGAGTACGAGCTCGAAGTCGTCCGGGACGGCGACGACAACGTGATCATCGTGTGTTCGATCGAGAACTTCGACCCGATGGGGGTTCACACCGGCGACTCGATCACGGTGGCTCCGGTGCAGACGCTCACGGACGTCGAGTACCAGAAGATGCGCGACGCGGCCATCGCGATCATCCGCGAAATCGGCGTGGAGGCGGGGGGCTGCAACATCCAGTTTGCCGTGCACCCCGGAAACGGAGATCTCGTGGTGATCGAAATGAACCCACGGGTTTCCAGGTCGTCGGCGCTCGCATCAAAAGCCACGGGCTTCCCGATCGCCCGGGTCGGGGCCAAGCTCGCGGTGGGATACCGGCTTCACGAGCTTCCGAACGACATCACGAGGGTGACTCCTGCCTCCTTCGAGCCCACCCTCGACTATGTGGTGACCAAGTTCCCGAGATTCGCCTTCGAGAAGTTCAGGGAGGTGAACCCCTCGCTCGGGGTTCAGATGAAGGCTGTGGGGGAAACCATGGCCATCGGCCGGACGTTCAAGGCCTCATGGCAGAAAGGCCTCAGAGGGCTCGAGATCGGGCGTCCCGGATGGGTTGCCGGCGAACGGCTGCGCGACGACGGCCTGGAGGCGGAGGACCGCGAGTCCCTCCTGGCCGCAATGCGTCGCCCCACTGCGGAGCGCCCGTTCCAGCTCAAGCGCGCGCTGACGCATCTCGTGCGCTGGGAGCAGGCGGGTGGAACCGCACCCGAGCGAAGCGCGCCAGCACCGGGCGAAGCCGTTCGCCTTCAGGAGATCGGCGTGGACCCGGTTCCCCCCGCTCGGTCGGATTCCGATCGCCCGGCCACCCTCGAAGAGATTCATCGAGCCACCGGATTCGATCCCTGGTTTCTGGACCAGCTCATGGAGCTGGTTGAGCTCGAGGAGTGGTATCGGGCGCTCGATGAAACCGGGTCTTCCGAGCTCCGGCGCATGAAGCGCAACGGCTTCTCGGATCGGCAGCTCGCGGATCTGCGGGGCGAATCGGAGGAGGACGTGCGTGCGCGCCGCTGGGAGCTGGATATCCGTCCCACCTTCAACGTCGTCGATACCTGTGCCGGGGAATTCCCCGCCGAGACCCCGTACTACTACTCATCGTACGAGACGGAAGACGAGGTCCGACCCTCCGGGAAGGAGAAGATCGTGATTTTGGGGAGCGGTCCGAACCGGATCGGGCAGGGGATCGAGTTCGACTACTGCTGTGTTCAGGCGGTTCTGGCCCTGAAGGAGGCCGGCTATGAGACGATCATGGTGAACTCGAACCCCGAGACGGTTTCCACGGACTTCGACGTTTCGGATCGGCTCTACTTCGAGCCTCTCACCCTCGAGGATGTCCTGGAGATCATCCACAGGGAAAAGCCGAAAGGCGTAATCGTGCAACTCGGAGGGCAGACCCCGCTGAACCTCGCGAAGGGGCTCGAGGCCGCCGGAATCCCGATCCTCGGGACCCCTGTGGACGCGATCGACCGCGCCGAAGACCGGAGGCGCTTCGAGGAGGTGTGTCGGAAGCTGGGCGCACTCGTTCCTCCCAACGGAACCGCAGTTTCCGTCGACGAGGCTCTGGAGATTGCGGGTCGGATCGGTTACCCCGTTCTCGTCCGCCCATCCTATGTGCTTGGCGGCCGCGGCATGGAGATCGTCTACGATGACGATTCCCTCACTGACTACTTCGAGCGCGCAGTGAGGGCCTCGCCCGACCACCCGGTCCTGATCGACCGGTTCATCGAGGACGCCTTCGAGGCCGATGTCGACGCGCTGTGTGACGGGGAATCCGTGGTGATCGGCGGGATCATGCAGCACATCGAGAACGCCGGGGTCCACTCCGGAGATTCGGCGTGCGTGCTGCCTCCCTACCGCCTTGGCCCGGAAGAGCTACAGCGGATCCGGGAGCTCACCCGTGCCTTTGCGCTCGAGCTCGGTGTGGTGGGGCTGCTCAATATCCAGTACGCCATCCGCGACGGGAAAGTCTACGTCCTCGAGGTGAACCCCAGGGCCTCTCGCACCGTCCCTTTCGTGAGCAAGGCGACCGGAGTCCCCCTTGCCCGGCTTGCAGCGCGGGTCATGGCGGGTGAGCGGATCCGCGATCTCGGGATCCCCGAGGAGCCTCCGGTGCCGGGGGTGGCGGTGAAGGAGGCCGTTCTCCCATTCAACCGCTTCGACGTGGATATCATCCTCGGACCGGAGATGCGTTCGACCGGAGAGGTCATGGGATTTGACGACTCTCTGGGGATGGCCTACGCGAAGGCTCAGGCGGGGGCGAAGAACGTTCTCCCCCAGAATGGTGGCACCCTCGTTGTTACGGTGAACAACCGGGACAAGCCCGAAGTGACCCCGGTCCTCCGGAGGTTCAGAGATCTCGGCTTCAGGATCCTGGCAACCGGGGGGACGCACGCGTACCTCAAGGGGCTCGGTGTCCCCTCGGAGCCCATTTTCAAGGTCGGCGAGGGGAGGCCGGACATCGTCGACGCGATCGTGAGCGGGGGAGTGGACCTCCTCATCAATACCCCGCTGGGGAAGAAGTCGCAGTACGACGACTACGCGATGCGGCGTGCGGCGATCGCCTACAATGTGCCCTACCTCACCACGATGTCGGCCACCAGCGCGGCGTGTGACGCGATTCTCGCTCTGCGCACCACGGAGCCGAAGGTGACCTCTCTCCAGGAGCGGGTCGGCCGGTGGGAGGAGTCGCCCAACTGAACGCCCCGCGCCCGACCGGGTTCTTCCTCCATCCCGCAGCCGCGCTGCACGACACCGGCTGGGGGCACCCGGAGCACCAGGGGCGCCTGAGAACTCTGGCCTCGACGGTCGGAAGGGACCTCCTGACGCTCAACGGCAGGGTCGATCAGCTCGAGGCCCGGGACGCGACCCTGGTCGAGCTCTCTCGCGTGCATGATCCAGAATACCTGGAAGGCATTCGCAGTCGGTCGGAGGAGGCGGCGGACGCCGGGACCGTGCTCGAGTTCGCTCCGGAGACTCCGCTTTCGGGGGAGTCGTGGAACGCCCTGATCGGGAGCGCAGGAGCGCTCCTCCAGGGGGTGGAGTGGATCGTGGAAGGGCGAATCCGCAACGCCTTCGCCGCATCGCGCCCGCCGGGGCATCATGCCTCCCGGGCGAGTGCGATGGGCTTCTGCCCGGTGAACCATGTGGCCGTGGCCGCGCGCCATCTGCAGGCCGAGGGCGGGGGGCCGAAGATTGCCATCGTGGACTGGGATGTTCACCATGGAAACGGCACCCAGGACATCTTCTACGACGACCCGTCGGTCTACTACCTGTCCCTGCATCAGGCCCCGTTCTTCCCCGGCACGGGGGGAGCGGAGGAACGCGGCGGGGGCAGGGGAGAGGGGACCACCCGGAATATCCCGCTTCCGGCCGGAACAGCCTCCGCCGAGTACCTCGTTCGATTCGACCAGGGGCTGAACCAGGCAGAGGCGGAGTTCGACCCGGATTTCATCCTCGTTTCTGCGGGATACGATGGACTGGCAGGGGACCCGCTCGGGGGGTTCCTCCTGCAGCCTGCGGATTACCATGCGCTGACGCTCAGAGTGATGGCGTGGGCCGACCGGGCATGCCACGGGCGGGTTGCGGCCTCTCTCGAAGGGGGCTATGACCCCGGACGCACCGGGGCGGCCGTGGTTGCCACTTTGAGGGCCCTCGCGGGTCTCCCCTTCCCATGAGACACGTCTCCGACCCTCTAGCGCCCATGACATCCACCGCCAACGCCGCCCGAGATCCGGACTCGCCGACGCCATCGATGCTGGATCTCGTCCGACTGAGCCGGCGTCGGCTCTTCCCTCCCGGGGGACGCGCTCTCTATCGGCAGATCGCGATACTGACCGACATGAGCCCGGGCGACGAAGTCCTGGTCGCCGGGTGCGGATCGGGGGTCACGGCAGAGTACTTCGTGAGGGAATTCGGGGTTCAGGGTTCGGGGGTGGACGACGATCCACTCCTGATCCAGAACGCCGAGGCGCGCATGCGGGAGGAAGGGCTCCGGGGATCGCTCCAGTTCCAGGTCGGGCCCATGGATGACCTCCCCTATCGAGACGGGATCTTCGATATCGCCATCGCCGAAGTCGGGATGACCGCCCGCGTGCCCCCCGCGGCAGCGGTTCGCGAACTTGTCCGAGTGGTCAAGACTGGAGGGACCGTGATCCTGGTCCAGCTCGTCTGGAAGGCCCCCGTGGACGCAGAACGCCAGGCGGTCCTCTCCGAACACCTTGGCGCCCGACCTCTCATGCTGGTGGAGCTCAAGCGTCTGCTGAGAGAGGCCGGCGTGAGCCGGCTCCATACGGAGGCCTGGTCGGACGAGGCGACTTCCTTCCGCCCCGCCGTCACGAAGCCATTCCCCGATTTCGCAGAGCTCTTCTCCCTCCCCGAAAAGCTTGCGATTCTCCGTCGTGCGTGGCGTCGGTGGGGGTGGAAGGGCGTGCGAACCGCCGTCTCCCGTGAGGTCGAGGTGCATCGACTTCTGACCCGGGAGAGGGTCCTCGGTCTGGACATGATCAAGGGCGTGAAGATCAAGGAGCCCGCACCCCCCATCCCCCCCGAGGAGACGGCCCCCCCGCCCTCGGTGGCCGGCCTTCCCCTCTTCACACCGGAGTCCTGAACGGTGTCACCCGCCCCCCTGCTGGATCCCGCCCGTCTCCCTGAACTCCGGGACCTCCTCCGCACCGAGGGCGCCGACGGATGGCTTCTCTTCGACTTCCGGGAGCAGAACCCGATCGCGCATTCCCTCCTCGGCCTGGGCAAGACGACCCGGCGGGCCTTCGCGCTCTTCCCCCGGGAGGGCGACCCGATACTCCTCCACCATGCCATCGAAGGTTCCGCGTGGAGGGGGTGGCCATGGGAGGCCCGGCGGTATGCGGGGTGGCGAGAAATGGAAACCGAGCTCGCACGACTCCTCGAATCCTCCACCACCCTCCTGGCCGAGGTCTCTTCAGGGAATGCAGTTCCGACGGTGGACCGCCTTCCCTCGGGGATTGCCGAGCTCATCCGCTCGGAGGGGATCGCTCTCGCCTCATCCGCAAACCTGATCACGGCGTTTCATTCCAGATGGTCCGACGAAGGGCTCCGACTCCACCGGTCGGCCGCGCGCATCGTGCGCGATGTGGCTCACCGCGCTTTCGAGCACGCGGCGGCCCTCTCACATGCCGGCGCTTCGATTCATGAGGCGCGACTGGCCGACTGGATCCGCCGGTCGCTTGCCGATGCGGGGCTCACGGTGGGGGCAGATTGCAGCGTGGCAGTCGGCGAGCGCGCATCCGACCCCCATTACCATCCCGCGGATGCTGGCGCTCCCATCGAACCGGATTCGCTCCTCCTCATCGACCTCTGGGGAGCCTTTCCGGGAGGAGGGATCCCTGCGGATCAGACCTGGATGGGATTCATGGGCTCGACCCCTACCCCTCGCATGGAGGAGATCTGGAGCGCGGTGCGCGATTCCCGGGATGCGGCGCTTTCTCTCCTCACCGAGCGATGGGAGGCCGGTCAGCCCCTCCGGGGCTACGAGGTGGATGATGCGGCCCGTGCGCTTCTCGAGGAACGGGGGCTTGCCGAATGGTTCGTCCATCGCCTCGGGCACTCGATCGACCAGGAGCTCCACGGGTCCGGGCCGAACCTCGATCACCTCGAGACCCGGGACGATCGGCTCCTCCTCCCCGGAATCGGATTTTCCGTCGAGCCGGGCGTCTACATCCCCGGGGAGATCGGGGTCCGCACCGAGGTGAACGTCTACTGGGGTCCCGAAGGGCCTGAAATCACGACGCCCGAGCCCCAGGTGCAGCTCCTCCGCTTCCCGCCCGGCTGATCGATGGCCACCCACGTGGAGGTGGCCCTCCCCCTGCCGCTCTTCACCCTCTTCACCTACAGCGTGGAGGGGAGAGCACCCGGCCCCGGGACCCGCGTAGTTGTTCCCTTCCGGAACCGGGAGCGGGTCGGATGGGTGATCGGACCCGCGGAGCCCCGTGGTCTCAAGGGGATCCGCTCCATTCTCGAGGTGCTGGAAGTGGAGCCATCGGTGCCGTCGGATCTCCTGGAACTGGCCCGCTGGATCAGCGAGTACTACGCGACCCCTCTGGGGCTCACGCTTCGCTCGATGACGCCGTCCGTCCTTTCGGATGGATCGCGGGAAGTCATTCGCCTGACCCCCAGAGGCGAGGGATGTCTCCGCGGTTCAGGCGACGCGTCGCTCCCTCCCCGCGCCCTCCGGGTCCTCGAAGCGGTCGCGCAACGTGCGGGCGACGCCGGAGTCCGGGCCGTCCAGCGCGAGCTGGGGGTCAGGTCGATCTGGACCGAGATCCATCAGCTCACCGGGCGGGGGCTTCTTCTCCATGAGACTCTCCCCCCGCCCCCGCCCCCGATCCTCTCGCGGAAGGTGGCCCGCCAGATCGACGAGCTTCCGGATCTCGCACTCCGCGAGGAGAGGTTCGCCCGGGCCCGAAGGCAGCGGGAGTGCTTCGAGCTCCTGGAGCGGAGCGGAGGAGTACGGGAACTGGCCGTGCTGACCGGAAACGACGGCTTCTCCCGCTCCGTGATCTCGGGGCTCGAGGCGAAGGGCCTCGTGGTCGTGGAAGACGAGGAAGTGCTGCGCGACCCTTTCCTGGGGACCGAGTCCCCCGAGCCGGATGACCACCCCGCGAACGCGGATCAGTCTGCGGCAATCCGTGATCTGATCGGAGCGCTGGACGAGGACGCACCGACCCCCCGGCTCCTCCACGGCGTGACCGGGTCCGGCAAGACTCTGGTCTACATCCGCCTTCTGCAGGAAGTGGTGGACCGGCGCGGGCGCACTGCGATCGTCCTGGTACCCGAGATCGCACTCACCCCGCAGACCGTATCGCGATTCCGTGCCTGGTTCGGTGACCGGGTCGCCGTGCTCCACTCGGGGCTATCCGACGGAGAGCGGTTTGACCAGTGGCGCCAGCTTCGCGCGGGGGAAAAGCGGATCGTGGTCGGCGCCCGCTCCGCGCTCTTCGCCCCGCTCCCGGACCTGGGGGTCATTGTGGTGGATGAGGAGCACGAGAGCTCGTACAAGCAGTCCGATGCGCCGCGCTACCATGCCCGGGATGTGGCGGTCCTCCGGGCCTCGCTCCGAGGAGCGCTCTCGGTTCTCGGGAGCGCCACCCCCGCGCTCGAGAGCTGGATGAACGCGGAATCGGGGAAGTTCCGGCGCCTTTCGCTCCCTCGGCGCGCGGCAGGGAACCCGCTGCCTCCCGTGGAAGTTGTGGATCTCCGGAAGCTCCGGACCGCCACACGAGATCCGCGGGAGGGAGGAGGCGTGCTCTCACCTCCCCTCGTGGAGGCTGTGCGAGGGGCCATCTCCCGGAAGGAACAGGCGATCCTGCTCCTCAATCGGCGGGGATACGCCTCCTTCCTCCAGTGTCGGGCCTGCGGCGAGGTCGTGGAGTGCCCGAGCTGTTCGGTCTCGCTCACCTTCCACCGGGCCCGGGGCATCCTCCTCTGCCATCACTGCCGGCACGAAGAGCCCGCACCGTCCCGGTGCCCGAGGTGCGGGGATCCGGATCTCTCGTACCGGGGAATGGGAACCGAGCAGGTCGAGCGCGTCGTGGGTGAGACCTTTCCCGAAGTCCGAATCGCGCGGATGGATGTGGACACGACCTCGGGGAAATGGTCGCACGCCGAGATCCTCGGGCGGGTGGGACGCGGCGAAGTGGATATCCTCCTCGGTACACAGATGATCGCGAAGGGGCTCGATTTCCCTTCCGTAACCGTCGTGGGCGTCGTCAACGCGGATGTGGGTCTTCACCTTCCGGACTTCCGGGCGAGCGAGCGTACCTTCCAGCTCCTCAGCCAGGTGGCCGGTCGCGCCGGAAGAGGAACGAAGGCGGGGGTCGTCTTCATTCAGACATCGCTGCCGGGTCACTACTCCATCGAATCGGCGCTCTCCCACGATTACGTCGGATTTGCACGGCGAGAGGTGGAGGAGCGGCGCTCCCCCTCCTACCCGCCCCATCTGCGGCTCGTGAATGTGATCGTGAGCTCCCCGAGCCCCGGACTCGCCGCCGATGCCGCCGAGGGGGCCGCGAACTGGTTCAGAATGCACCTGCGGGGGCGCGCGGCAGCGGAGCTGATCGGCCCCGCGCCTTCACCCATTGAACGTCTGCACGGCCGCTGGCGGTGGCACTTCTTCCTCAAGGGGGGGCGCGTGGCGGAGGTGACCGCGCTGCTCCGGGCCTTTCTGGAGGAGAACCCCCTTCCGCCGGGGGATGTGCGTGCCGCCGTCGACCGCGACCCGGTTGCTCTCCTCTGACCGGGGACGCCTCACCCGACTCCCTACTGGACCGGTATCGGGGCTACCCGTAGATTTCCCGCAGGCGCCCGGCAGTGGGCGGGTGGGCGCGAGAACGGTTCCGGCCAGGAGGAGCATCTCTCAATGGCGTGCCTTGCCCTGAATGCCTCGTTCGAGCCCCTTACGGTGGTGCCGGCTCGCCGCGCGATCCGTCTGGTGCTCGATCGGAAGGCTGAGGTTCTGGAGGTGGACGAATCCACGCGCTTCCGTTCGGAGCGCAACGACCTTGTCTGTCCAACCGTCATCCGGCTCGTGCGCTTCGTCCACGTGCCGCGGCGCTTCCGGCGGCAGGTCACCAACACCTTCCTCTTTGCGCGCGATGATTACACCTGCCTCTACTGCGGGCGTCACCGTCGGGAGCTTCGAGGCCGCCAGTTCCTCACCCGCGACCACATCATCCCGGTGTCCAGGGGCGGAGAGAACCATTGGGACAACGTGGCAACGGCCTGTTCCCCCTGTAACAACCGCAAGGGCGATCGCACCCCTTTCGAGGCGGGAATGCCGCTTCTCGCAGACGCGCGGGAACCCGACTATGTGCAGCTCGTCTGGGCGGTGCGTCGGCTGACCGACACGCAGGCCCGATGGATTGCGACCTTCTACGGAAAGAGCGCGGTGGCGGCTCTGCGGGGAAGCGATGAAGACGAGGGGTCAGGAATTCCCTGACGCGGCGTCGCTATTCATCCAGCCAGGCATAGGGGCGCTCGGAGAACTGCCCGGAGCCCCGGACCGTACCGCGTACCGTGAATTCCTTCCAGCGGATGACCCATCCCCGAACGTGGTCCTGTTCCACCTCGAACCGGAACCCGGGAGTGGATTCTCGTTCCGCCAGGAAACGGGCGAGATGGGGGGGGAGGTTGGAAGGCAGGCGGGCGTCACCCCCGGGGATACCTGACTCCAGCGGCTGAACGAGTTCCGAGCGCGTGAGCCGCACGGCCCGTTCGGCCTCTTCCAGCTTCTGAATCACCTGGGCCATCCCGTCGTCGAAGCGGAGGCCGGTCGCCTTGCGGAGGGAATCCACCATGCCCCGAATCGCCGGGGACTCCATCTCCTCACCGAGCATCTCGAGCAGCGACTGAGTCCGCTCCATCTGACGGAGCAGATGACCCAGCGCCTTTGCGGTATCGCCTTCCAGGTCGCCCCCGGCTGAGCTGGCGTCTTCGGTCATCCTCATCCTCATCCTGTTCCGGTCGGGTTCATGCGTCGGGTCCGCTGCTCCCGCGCCCCCGAGCTCGCGGCTCAGTCGAAGCTCGTACGCGAATGGGTTCTGCCGCAAGGGCGATCCGGGCGTCGAGGGCGACCCCACCTTCCTCGAGGCCCAGGAAGGGGTTGATGTCCACCTCACCCACACGGGGATGGTCGTGCACGAGCTGGGAAAGCCGCTGAATCGCCGATACCACGGTGGGAAGATGGATCCCGGCCTCCCCCCGGACGCCCGCGAGGATCGGGAAGCCCCGAATCGAGCGAACCATCTCCCTTGCCTCCCCTGCGGTGAGCGGAGGCAGCCGGAACACGACGTCCCTGAACGTCTCAACGTAGACCCCGCCCATTCCGAACATCAGGATCGGGCCGAAGGTGGGGTCCGCACTCACCCCCAGGATCAGCTCCCGACCTCCGGAGCGGAACGGGGTCACGAGAACCCCGGTGATCTCGGCCTCCGGGCAGGCCGCGAGCGCACCCTCCATGATCTCATCCCAGGCCGACTCCACTTCCGGGGTCGTCCCCAGGTTCACGCGCACGCCGCCCACCTCGGTCTTGTGGACGATCTGGGGCGACACCACCTTCAGGACCACGGGGAAGCCCAGCCCTTCGGCGGCCGCTACCGCCTCCGCTCTGGACGTCGCCACCCGGTGGGGGAGGGTCGGGATACCGTAGGCATCCAGGACCTCCCATGCCTCGTGCTCCAGGAGCCTGGACCTTCCCTCGCCCTCTGCCCGGTCGATCACTGCGGCAGCCCTCGCGCTGTCGACGTCAAACGAGACCGGGGCCTCGACGGGGCGGTCCAGCCAGCGGGCGTATCGGTTCAGCGTGCCCAGGGCGCGCGCGGCGGATTCCGGGAAGATGTAGGCGGGGATCCCTGCCGCCTGCAGCTCTGCACGCCCCTGGGGAAGTCCGTCTCGCCCCATGAGGACGGCGAGTACGGGGGTATCCGGACTGGTTCGCGAAGCGGCCACGATGCTCTCGGCCACATCTTCCTGGCGGATCCCCAGGGGCGGAACGAATGCGGCGATGGCTGCATCCACGCCGGGGTCTTCAAGGACGATCTCGAGCGCGACCCGGTAGCTCTCCGCAGTCGCGGTGGCAATCATGTCGACGGGGTTTCGAACCGAGGCTTCTTCCGGAAAGATCTGGCGCAGGCGGGCGAGCGTTTCCTCGGTGAAGTCCGCCACCGCGAGTCCGTGTGCCTCGCAGGCATCCGCGATGATGATCCCCGGCCCACCCGCATTCGTCACGATCGCCACCCGGTTCCCCCGGGGCGGGCGCAGCCCGGCGAACGCCATCGCGAGGTCGAAGAGCTCTTCTACCGTATCGGCCCGCATCACGCCGCACTGCGCGAGGAGGTTGTCGACCGCCGCATCCTTTCCGGCCAGCGCCCCGGTGTGGGATGTGGCTGCCCGCGCGCCGGCCGTGCTTCTTCCCGACTTGACCACCACGATGGGCTTCTTCCGAGCCACGCGGCGGGCGATTCGGGTGAAGTGACGCGGGTTTCCGAAGGTCTCGAGGTACATGAGGATCACGCGGGTTTCCGGATCGGACTCCCAGAATTCGAGGAGATCGTTCCCGCTCACATCGGGCTTGTTGCCCACGGACACGAAGTTGCGGATCCCGATTCCGTATTCGGCCGCATAGTCGAGGATCGTGACGCCGAGCGCGCCGCTCTGCGACAGGAAACTCACCGTTCCGGCCGGAGGCATGGTGGGGGCGAAGGTGGCATTCATGGAATGGGCGGGATCGGTATTCACGATTCCCATGCAGTTCGGGCCCACGAGCCGCATCCCGTAGCGCCGGACCCGCTCCATCAGGGCCTCCTCCCTGCGAACGCCCTCCCCCCCGATTTCCCTGAAACCGGCAGAGATCACGACCAGCCCGGTGATCCCCTTCGCACCGCAGTCGTCCACCACGTCGAGCACCCGTTCCTTGGGGACCACCACGATCGCGAGATCCAGGTCTACCGGGATTTCGCGGACCGACCGCCATGCGGGGATCGAGTGCACGGAGCGGGCGCTCGGGTTGACCGGGTAGATGGCCCCGTTGAAGCCGTGGCGGAGGAGGTTGTCCACGATCTGCCATCCGACGGTCCCCGGCGTGCGGCTTGCGCCGATCACGGCGATCGAGGAGGGGCGCAGGAGGCGTTGAAGTGACACTTGGCGCGTTCCGGGTTCATCGTGGGGAACGGAAATCCGCCCAAAGAGTAACGTGGGAGCCCGACCCCGGCCAACATGCATCCGGCCCCCTTCTCGCCTGAAAACCGGGTTCAATCGAATGACGGAAGCGTCCGATTCCCCTCGTCCGGAAGAGACCGCCGAAGAAGGGGAGTCGTCCCCGCCTCGACCGGTTCCGGTTCGGGAGCTGATGCCGGCCTCTGTCCCGGCTGCACCGTTCGAAACCGCTCAGCCTGCGCCGATTGAAGCCGCGCCCCCGACGCCTCCCCGGTTCCATTCCACCCCGGAGGGCCGCTGGGAGGTGGTGGAAGCCGGAGCCACCCGGACGGGCTTCGGGACGGATTCAGGCGCGATCCTGCTCCGTCTGGAGTTCTCGCCGGAACCGCCCGCATCCGGCCCGGTCCGTTCGGTAGTCGTGGTCGCGCTTTCCCTCGATCAGCTTTCGGAGGACGCACTCTCCGAGGCCTTCGATCGCTCCCGAAGCGTGTCAAAATGACACGGAGGGCGGATTCATTTCGACACACTCGGGGTGGTATTTCGGTGCGCCGAGGTAGAAAGCATGCCCTGAAAGTCGTTGTCGCACCTGTGGCACGACCCATGCAATAGAAGGCGGACGGGCGAGACCAGATCCGTCTCTGAACGTGGGTGGGGCCTTACTGGAGCGAGTCATATGAAGGGCGAACGAGAGTGCGAAGGGGTTCCCGATCGGCCCGCCGAATCGGCCACCGGGATCGTGATTCTGGATGGAGGCCTGGGCCATCGCACGGTACGCGAGGGGCCGCGACTGCGAGCCTTCGTTTACGGCGAAGCGACGCCTCCCTCCCCCACGCTCCCCTTCGGGCGCTGGAAGGCGGCCTCCTGAAGGAGATTACCTGACCTTCCCCGGCTCGACCGGCGCCGTTTCGGAAGCATCCGAAACCGCGC
>JBGTMU010000056.1:0-3998 GCA_041743405.1 Longimicrobiales bacterium
CACGTGAGCCGCGCGGTAGAATCCCCGGGCGCGGGTTTCGTCGCTGCGCTGCGGCTGGGTCATGACACGGGCCAGTTGCAGCGCCTCATCGGGGCTGCCGGCGTGGAGCGCGGCATAGGAGAAGACGGCGATCACCACACCGGGACTGCGCGGGGCGATGTCGCGGATGGCTTCCTGTTTCTCACCGGCCGTGCCCCAGGTCAGCGCCCGCAGCGCGCGGAGCTGGGGCATGAGTGACTCGGCCGTCCGTTGCGCGCCCAGCCGGTGCAGCAGTGTATCGTAGCGTTCGCGCCAGCCCTCCATGGCCGCGAGTTCCGCGGCGTGGAAAGCTGCGGGAGTATGTTCCGGAGCGAGATTGAGGACCCGGTCGAAAGGGTCGCGCGATTCGGCGACCGGCTGGCCGCGCAGCGCGTTGGTGTGGAAAAGCAGTTCCCCCAGTTCGTACCAACCCTCGACATCGTCCGGCTGTTCTGCGAGCTGAGCACGATAAATCCGCTCGGCCGCGGCCGCCTCGCCGCGCAACAGGTGTTCGAAAGCAGCCAGCAGGCGGCGTTCCCCGTCCGGCAGCCGCGCGTCGTGGCAGAACGCGGAGGAGTCGCTGAACTTCCACCTTCTCCTCGCCGGAGAGCGCGACGGCCCGCCGGGCCCACGAAACCGTTTCGGCGAGCAGCCCCCTCCGCTCGGCCGCCTCTGCGAGGACCCAGGCGGCAGAGACGGCTGCGGTCCGGAGCCCCATCCGCCTCTCTTCGGGCCAGCCCTCGAAGGCCGGAGCATCGGGAAGGAAGAACCCGGGCAGGAGCTCGCCCCGGTAGAGCTCCAGGGCCTCCTCTTCCCTTCCTGCCAGTAGGGCCATCTCGAAGGCCCGGGCATCACACCAGAGCCGGGCGGAATCGAGCCCCACCTCCTCGTCTCCCCGACTCACCACGGTCTCGCGATCCAGGGAGCGCCGTAGCCCGTACATGGCCTGGTTCAGGGAATGCCGAGCCCCGGACTGGGGAGAATCGGGCCAGAGTCTGCCCATGAGGGTGTCCCGGCGCAGGTACCCTCCCTCACCGGTCAGCGCCAGACAGGCGAGGAGGGCGGTGCGCCGGGGCTGGACCAGCACGGACCGCACTTCGATCCCGTCGTCCTTACGGAGCTCCAGGCCCCCGAGCAGGCGAAAGCGGATCATGAAGAAAAGGCCGGGGAGGAGACCATGCGGTCATCCGGGGGATGAGGGCAGAATGATCGGTGTGGGCTACGATACGCCCCACGTCCGACCGACACAACGAAACTGGTTTCTGGTCGGCCGGGACCGGCACGGAACCCTCATCCAGGAGGCCAGGGTCCTGTCCCCCAGGGACCCGCCGACGTATTGGTTCAACAACCGGCTCGAGGGGGGGGACGGGGGTCTTCTCGGATGCCGGCGGGATGATCCGAAGCCACGGCACGGTGGACCTGGCGAGTGGTGCCATCCAACTCGCCTGTCACGGGCGGATCTGTCGATGAGGAATCGCCTCGCGGCAACCGACCCCGACCTTCAAGCGGAGGTAAACATGGGTGTTTACATGGTGGACCGGGATCTTCCCGGAGTCGACATGCAGGGGCTGGCAGGAGCACAGAAGGCGGCCATTGAGGTGAGTGAGCGTTTCCGCTCGGAGGGCAAGGAGGTTCGGTACATCCGCTCCACCTTCGTTCCCGGTGAGGCCCACTGCATGTGCCTTTTCGAGGCTCCAACCCCGGACGTGGTCCGGGAGGTGAACGAAACTGCGGGCATACCCTTCACCCGCATCGTGGAAGCCATGGACCTTACCCCCTGACTCGGCCTCCAGACGCACATCGCCCCGCCCGACCTCTCGGCAGGTCGGGCGGGGCGACGGCTTCCGACGATGGGCCGCCGATGTCCGGCTCGCCAAGGCACTCCAGCAGATGCGTGGTGACGTGCATGAAATGAGTCAGTCCTTCCTGAGCACCCAGGTCGCCATCGAGCGCAGGTTCTGCACGACGTCGCGCTCGAGTTGATCCTCCGCATCAGATGTATTAGCATCAGATGCGGAAGGTCAAGGTCACACCCCAAACCCCATCCCCTCATGCGAACCACTCTGGATATCGACGACGCCGTCCTCAGCGCGGCGAAGGAGTTGGCCCGCCGGGAGGGGACGACGGCAGGGCAGGTCCTGTCGGATCTCGCTCGCCAGGCCTTGATGAGGCCGGTTTCGGCTCCAGCCGTCGAGGGGGCTGTGCGAGAGCCGGAGGCCCTCTACGGGTTCCGACCTTTTCCGGGGGGAGACACGCCCGTGACCAACAAGACGGTGGACCGGATCCGAGACGAGCTCGGAATCTGATGCGGGCCCTGCTGGATGTGAACGTGCTCATCGCCCTTCTGGATGGCGCGCACGTGCATCACGGGTCGGCCAGGACATGGTTGGAGAGCCAGATCAGCGAAGGATGGGCTTCCTGCCCTCTCACTCAGAACGGCTGCATCCGTATCCTGTCGCACTCCAGCTATCCCAATCCCCGCTCTCCGGCCCAGGTGGCGGAGCGGTTGCGAGAGGCCACCTCCACCGGCGAGCATCGCTTCTGGCCCGACGATCTGAGCCTGCTGGACGAAGACCGTTTCGATTGGGAGCAGCTTCTCCACTCGCGTCAGCTCACGGACGCCTACCTTCTGGCGCTGGCCCTACGGAACGACGGCGTGTTCGCCACCTTCGACCACGCCATGTCCGGGCGGGGGGTTCTGGGGGCTGGCTCCGGGCACCTGGTGCAGATCTGAGGCAGACGGGAACGCCCCTTCGGACAGGACCGCCCCTATGAGACGGAGACCCTCCGCCGCTCGGAAATCCCCCGCCGGAGCGGGCGTTGGTGTCCAGCACCTTGAGGAGGTTCTCCAGAGCGGTCTGCCCCCTCCCGATCCCCCACCGATAGAGAGCCCGGCCGATCCAGACAGTGTCTCGCCGGTGGCGTCGCCTCGACGTCGAACCCCGAACCTGATTATTTCCGACTCGACGGGGTTGCCGCAAGGAAGTCAGGGAATTTCGCTCCAATCACCGTCGCGGGAAGGACCGCGTCGACCCCGTGCGCTCGGGCCAGCGCGACAAACACCCACGCGCTCCCCCGGTAGCCGGCCGCCCCGAGCGCTCGAAAATCGTCGGTGAATATCTCGCGCTCAGTCTCCCAGAACACGCGGTAAATCCGGTTCTCCCCGGTGGAGATTCCTCTGGAGCAGGATCGAGGGGGTGCTCAGCGCTTCCGATCGCCTGCCACGCGCGCCGGCACGTCCTGCAGCCCGACCCGTCGGAGCAGGGCCTGGAAGCGGGGGTGATCGTGGAGGTCCTCGTACCCCACCTGGATGGCCGCGTACGAGACGTGCCAGACGCGCTCGTCGACGATACGCTCCAGCCAGTCGATGGCCGTGTCCGCGTCGCCCAGACCCGCGTACACGAGCGTCAGTGGATATCCGCTCACCTCGAGGGGTTCGACCTCGAGGTGCCTGGCGACGGCGAGGGCCTCTTCAACGCGTCCGACCCTTCCGTATGCGTATCCGAGATACCCCAGCACCGGGGGTTCGGCCGGCAGCGACTCGAGGTCGGCGACGGCCGCATCCTCCTCGCCCCGCTCGAATCGCACCATGGCTGACCACAACCGGGCCAGTAGGAAGTCGGGGTCCAGCTCGAGGGTGCGCCGGAGCCGCGCTTCTGCCGCGTCCAGCTCTCCCGTGTGGATGTCGGGGAAGGCCCGGTTGACGTTGATGATGAGGGAGGTGGGGTCGAGCTCCAGGGCCCGGTCCCACGTGCGGACCGCCTCTTCGAAACGTCCTTGCGTATGGAGGTGGACGGCATGGAAGTGGTGCACGGTGGGGTCCCCCGGCTGCAGCTCCACCGCTCGTCGGAGCGCCCCCCCGGCCTCCTCCCAGTCGTAGTCGAAGGACTGGAGGATGAGGCCCAGGACCGCCTGGGCCTCGCCGAGGGCCGGATCCAGCTCGAGCGCTCGCTCGGCGGCCTCCCGGGCGAACGGGACGA
>JBGTMU010000057.1:0-22679 GCA_041743405.1 Longimicrobiales bacterium
TTGGGAAGTCCCCACGCTCCCGCAACCCTCTCGTTTTCTTCGCCGACTCCTCTCCCCGCACCCTCCTTTTTCAGCCGGAAGACTGCGTCTCGGGAAATCCGGTCACCACGATTACTATTGATCTCGTGGTGCTGACGCACCCGGCCTCGGGCCCCAGCACGAAGGGCCCGGGGGCGGAAACCTGCTCCCCCCCCGGGCCCTTCGCTTTTCTGTTCGCCGAGGCCAGGGAGGCCCCGAAACCCGGGGTCAGTCCCGCGGGAAGTGGATGTGCGCGCCGATATCGAAGGACAGATAGCGTACCTCCGATCGATCGAAGAACCCATCGTCTTCGATATCCATCAGGTTGAGGCGCAGCGAGGGGGAAACGGAAAGGACGCGCCCGAGCGGGAAGTCCATTCCGATCGCTCCCTGGAAACCGAGACTGCGGTCGGATTCCGCGCGGAAGATCTCCCCATCAAACTCCATGGCATGCCACACGGCGCCTGCCTTCGCCCAGGGACGCGCGCCCCCTCGGGAGGGGAGCATGAACTTGGCCCCTGCTTCAAACCCCGACAGGGTCACGCGGCTGTCATCCCCGCATGCCACGGAGGCGCACTGGAACGAATCCCGTCCCCACCCGCCGTAGATCCCGACCATCGGTGTGAGTGAAAAGACCACTCCGGCTCCGAAGCCGAAGTCGCTGTCCGTATTGTCGGAAAAGTCCCCAATGGGGAGTGAGTAGCCCCCGCGAATATCCAGCGAGAGGGGAGAGTGCTGCGCTTCCAGGGCAGTCGGAGCGCTCATGGCCAGAGGCAGCAGGAGCGGGAGCATCAGGTATAGGCTTCTCATTCGAGTATCCTTTTTGTGCGTAGTGTGGAAGAAGTTCATCCGCCGTGTCTCGCTCTGAGCTCTTCGCGATACTCCTCGCTGGCGAAGATTGCGACCTCGACGCGTCGATTCAGTTGTTGTCCAGTCGCGTCTTCGTTGGACGCCCGGGGTTCAAACTCTCCCCGGCCCTCGGTGCGAATCCGATTCCTCGGTACCCCCCGCTCAATGAGGTACGCCGCGGCCGCGGCCGCACGCCGTTCCGAAAGGCCCTGGTTGTAGCTCGCGGAGCCCGTCGAATCCGTGTGTCCGACAATGAGGACATCGGTCTCCGGATATTCCATGAGGCTCCGGCTGAGATCCGCCAGATTTGTGCGCGCGGCCCCCTGGAGAGTCGAGGAATCAAACCCGAAGAGAATCCCCGAGTCGAAGGTGACACGGATCCCCTCTCCAATCCGCTCGATTTCAGCGTTCTCCAGCTCGGACTCGAGCTCCGCAGCCTGCCGATCCATCTGACGTCCGATGACGGCCCCGGCCGCACCTCCGAGCACGGCGCCGATGATGGCACCCCGAGTCGTGTTGTCGTCAATCACCCCTCCAATGACCCCCCCGGCTGCGGCGCCGATCGCGGCCCCTTCCTCAGTCCGGTTCATGCTCGCACACCCCCACCCGGTGGTGGCGAGGAGGAGTACGGAGAGGAACAGGTTTGGAGTCAGTTTCCGTCGAGACCGTACCTGCATACAGTTATGGCTTCTCATGGCTTCCCGTTTCCGCTGGGTTTGTGTCGGGACCCCGAAACGACCGGGGCCCGCGTCGTACTTCGACGCCACGCTGTTTCAGTGCAAGCCTCGTGCCGAGTGGTACCCGGAAGCGGAAAGAGCCCATCGCGGTGGTCCCTCCAACTGTTAAACAGCCTTCTGGAGCAACTCCTGTCACCCCGGTCCGCCCCCGAAGGTGTGAGGAAAAGCACGCAGATCCGGGCATTTCCGCGGGATCTGCCCCATAATGATGCAGAAAAACGCAGCAGGAAGGATGCCGACCGCGAAGGGGCCCGTTTCCCCTGAAGTCAGCGCGCCCTCCCCGAGCGAATGACCTGAAGCGCGGACGCATGCGCGCGATCCAGACTCATTCGGTCGGGTTCCAGAGGGTGGCCTTTGAGCGCGGCCTGCAGCACGAGAGCCGCGTGCTTTTCAAGTACCTGGCGCTGCTCATGGGTTCTGATCTGGGCGCCTATGCTCTCCAGGGCCTCGAGCATGCGAACAAGAACCGCCACGGAGTCCCCGGCGTTCTGCCGGATCTGGTTGAATCCGGAATCGACGAACCCGCCGAAGGACGAAGTGTCGGCCACGACCCTCAGTTTACCCTCGTCATCGAAGCGATGGGCACCCGGGAATGCCCGCCCGGCGAGGCGGCAGAGGAGCGACGAGATCCGATCCACGCAGGTCATGGCCGTGAAGGGGTCGTTCATGCCGGTGGAGAGCGCCCGCACCGCGACTTCCACGAGCTGGAGGATACCGAACTCCGCGTCCTGCTGCAGGGACCTGGATTGCCCGAGTACGAACGTGTCACGCACGGCGTCCAGGACCCCCGGTTCAATGTCGCCCTCCTTCCAGAGCTGGGCGATGATTCCGTCGTGGACGACGAAGTCGCCGGGCCTGGCCCGCATCCGGACGACCAGGTCGTGCTCCACCGCGAGCTCCATGAGCCGGTCGAGGTCGATGATCTGGAGCTGGTCACCTCTCGGAGCGCGGACTGCCTTCGCCTCGGTGTCGAAGCGCGCAGGCAGCGCGGCCTCCTCCTGCATGCCGCGTCCCGAACGGCCGCCTGAGGGATCCTCCTCGCCCATGGCACCCGGGAAGAGCCGCTCGATGGCTTTCTCCGTCTCGAGTGCAATGGAACGCACGACGCTGTCCGCCTGGATCGAGCTCGCCACGTGGTGGATGAAGTAGATCAGGATCCCCACGCTCACGAAGACGAGGAGGATGCCTGTGGACATGGCGAGGGGGGGGATGAACTCGGCATCGTCCAGCCCCCGGACCGAGCGAAGCACCAGCATGGCGTAGACGAACGTCGCGATGAAGGTGCCGAGCGTGAACTGGTTGCCCCGGTCGCGCATGAAGTTCCGGAGCACGCGGGAGCCGAACTGACCCGCAGCCAGGGTCAGCGCGACGATGGTGATCGAAAACACGACGCTGGTCACCGAGATCATCGACGTCACGATGGCCGACAGAACGACACGGGCGCCCTCATCGCCCCCGCTGTAGAGCCACCATGCATCCGACGGAATCCGGTCAGCGTACCGCCGGTCCAGGGAAAGCATGAAGATCGACAGCAGAACCGCCATCAATGACATGACCGCCGGAACGAACCAGTAGCTGGAGCGAATCCGATCCAGAAAGGTGCTCAGCCGAGCCTTCATTCGACACCCCACAGGAGGCGTCGGGGAGGGAGTCCTGCAAGAAGTCGCGGATGTCTGCGCGCGCTGGGGGGGTTCGTCATCGATCCTGCCGGGTTGAGTGCTCAGGCCGTTCTGGCTGGATGTCACGCAACTCGCGTGCCGTGACGCGAGTCCGGGCATCTCCCCAACCCTGTCATTCATCGCCGGTTTTTCTTAGAATCAGGGGCTCGCTCTCACCCCCAAACCGCCCCAGAAGGAGCCCCCAGTGGGAGTTCATTCGAAAGATCCGTTCGGCGCCCTGACCTCCGTGGACCTCCCTGAGGGGACCACTTCCTTCTACCGGATCGGACGCCTCCAGGAGGAGGGGCTCGTCGACATCGATCGGCTCCCCTTCTCCATCCGGATTCTTCTCGAAAACGCGCTGCGCCATGCCGGCAAGGGCTACGTAACGGAAGAAGATGTGAAAGCCGTGGCCGCGTGGAGCCCCACGAAGTCGGGCACCAACTTCCCCTTCATGCCGAGCCGCGTGGTGCTCCAGGACTTCACGGGCGTGCCCGCCGTCGTCGATCTGGCCGCGATGCGCTCGGGGTTGAATGCGATGGGGGGTGAGCCGGATCGAATCAACCCGGTGGTGCCCGCCGATCTCGTGATCGACCACTCGGTCCAGGTCGACTATTTCGGCACGGATGACGCCTATCGTCTGAACGTCGAGAAGGAGATGGAGCGCAACGAGGAGCGGTACGCGCTTCTCCGCTGGGCGCAGAAGGCATTCCGCAACTTCCAGGTGGTTCCCCCGGGAACCGGGATCGTGCACCAGGTGAACCTCGAATATCTCGCCTCGGTCATGCATCGGAGAGAGGAAGGCGATCACTTCGTGGCCTACCCCGACACCCTTGTCGGAACCGACTCGCACACGACGATGATCAACGGACTCGGCGTGGTGGGATGGGGAGTCGGTGGAATTGAAGCGGAAGCCGTCCTGCTGGGCCAGCCCTACTACATGCTCCTTCCCGAAGTGGTCGGGGTGAAGATCACGGGTTCGCTCCCCGAGGGGGCGACCGCCACGGACCTCGTGCTCCGTGTGACGGAGCTCCTCCGCGCACACGGCGTCGTCGGCCGCTTCGTCGAATTCTACGGGCCGGGGCTCTCTGCCCTCGGTCTCGCCGACCGCGCCACGATCGCGAACATGGCTCCGGAGTACGGCGCGACCATCGGGTTCTTCCCGGTGGACAATGAGGCGCTCAAGTACCTCGAGGGCACGGGTCGCGACGCCCACCTGGTTCGCCGGGTCGAGACCATTTCCCGCGCCATGTCTCTCTTCCGCACCGACGACACCCCGGATCCGGAGTACACGTCCAAGGTCGATCTCGACCTGTCAACGGTCGTTCCCTCGGTGGCCGGTCCCCGGCGCCCTCAGGACCGGGTCGCTCTCGGTAACCTCAGGGAATCGTTCTGGGAAGAAATGGACGGCCTGCTCCCCCAGGGCTTCTCCCTCCCCGACGAGTACAAGTCCGAGCGACGGAAGTCCGAGACCTGGTCCGCTGAAGGAGGGCGCTCGGCCTTCGTGACAAAGAATGGCGAGGACTCGCCAGTGGGCGCAGCCTCCACGGGGGGCGCCCGGCATTCAGCGGTGATGGAGGCCCGCGACGCCCATCCCCGATTCGCCACGATCGACCTGGACGGCCACAAGGTCACGATCACCGATGGCACGATCGTCATCGCCGCGATCACTTCATGCACCAACACCTCGAACCCCTCGGTCATGGTCGGGGCGGGGCTCCTCGCGAAGAAGGCGATCGCGCGCGGGCTCGATGTGAAGCCATGGGTAAAGACCTCGATGGCGCCCGGGTCGAAGGTGGTTACCGACTATCTGACCGCTTCCGGGCTCCTTGAATCGCTCGAGACCCTCCATTTCGACGTGGTGGGCTACGGCTGCACCACCTGCATCGGGAACTCGGGCCCCCTCGCAGAGCCCATCGCCGAGGCGATTTCCAAGCGGGGGCTCGTGGTGTCGGCGATTCTTTCCGGGAACCGCAACTTCGAAGCCCGCATCCACCCGCTCGTGCGGGCGAACTACCTGGCCTCGCCCATGCTCGTGGTCGCCTTCGCCCTGGCTGGCCGCATCGACCTCGACCTGGACTCCCAACCGCTCGGCCATGATCCCGATGGAAACCCCGTCTTCCTCCGGGACATCTGGCCCTCCCAGGAAGAGATCCGGGATACCATCCGTGATTCGCTCCGGCCCGCGATGTACCGGGACCGCTACGCCGAGGTGTTCGAGGGTGACGAGCTCTGGCGGGAACTCCCCCTCCCGAAGGGGAACGTGTCGCTTTACGAGTGGCGGGACGATTCGACCTACATCCAGAACCCTCCCTTTTTCCAGGGGATGACGCTCGATCTCCCCGAGCCCGCAGACATCCGGGGGGCGCGCGTGCTCGCCGTACTCGGCGACATGACCACGACCGACCACATCTCCCCCGCGGGAGCGATCCCCAAGAACGAGCCCGCCGGGCAGTGGCTTCAGGAGCGGGGCGTGAAGCCGTGGGAGTTCAACACCTTCGGCTCCCGGAGAGGGGCGCACGACGTCATGATGCGTGGCACCTTCGGGAATGTGCGCATCCGGAACCGGATGCTGGAAGGAAAAGAAGGCGGCTACACGAAGTACCTTCCGGACGGCGAGGTGATGCCGATCTACCACGCCTCGATGAAATACCAGGAAGAGGGTACGCCGCTCGTGATCCTGGCCGGGAAGGAATACGGGGCTGGCTCATCCAGAGACTGGGCCGCGAAGGGGACATCGCTCCTTGGTGTGCGGGCCGTGATCGCGGAGAGCTACGAGCGAATCCACCGTTCGAATCTGGTGGGGATGGGGGTGCTCCCGCTGCAGTTCCCGGAGGGGGAGACGCCGGCAACGCTCGGCCTCAACGGCACGGAGCGCTACGACGTCTCGGGGATCAGGGAAGGGCTCTCTCCGAACTCGACCGCCCGGGTGCGTGCCACCCGCGACGACGGAAGCACGGTCGAGTTCATGGCCGACGTTCGCCTCGATTCGCACGTCGACGTGGAATACTTCCGCAACGGCGGGATCCTGCACACGGTGCTGCGGAAGATGGCGCGGGGAGAGATGTAGCCCGAGGCGGAGACCCGGGGGGTGCGCCGAATGCTCAGTCTCTGAACGCCACCGGCCGTCCGAGGACCTCCTGCATGACCACCGCACTCCGGAGCCCCTCCCGTCCGCCCTCTGTCAGGGGCGCCAGGTAGCGGGCGCTTCGTCCCCCCCGGCCGCGGCGCGCGCTCCCTTTTTCCCCCTCCTGGGCGTGCCCCTTGCCGTCGCCGAGTTCCCCGGCCGTGATGTCTTCAAGGTCGCCCCACGGCTCCTCGATTTCGGCGTAGATGCTCGCTTCTCCCGGGTCGAATGCCGGGACCTCGCGGGTGGATCCACTCGTCCAGCGCTCGGAGGCCTCTCGTCCCTCGACCCCGGACATCCATGTATCGGACCGCCGCGTGGTTGGCTCTGAGGTCGGAGTGGCTTCCTGCGGCACCGTCTCTGTCCCAGGAGAACCGGGGTAGCCGGCGGCGGTTGAAGGCTTCGGGGCCCTGGGCGGCGCGGGCCGCTCGGGCACGGGCTGTCCCGTGAGGATGGCCCAGAGCTCTTCCGGCACGAGCGAGTCGGCCGTGACCCGCTCCTCTTCTTCCGCGGGTTCCTCCCTCTCGCCTCCGCGGTAGGGCGCCGGATGCTCATCGATCGGATCCGCACCCCCGGCCCACCCACTTGAATCGGGCGAGGGTGCGGTGCTTACCGTGCGGTGCTCGGACGGGCGATCCAGCTCGCGCCGGGCGTCGCGTCGGATCTCCCGGCGCTCGCGGGGCCCCGGCCGACGGCTACGGGGCCCCGTATCGACCCCGTCTCCTCCCTCTTCCGTTTCCATCTCGTCCATACGACCCCGCTGCTGCTTCTTCCGCGAAGCCGCATCGATCACCGAGAAGGCAATGAGCACCAGCACGAAGATGAACTGCCCCATGCCGTCCACGGATTACGACTTCTCCTGCCGCTCATCGCCTGTACCGGCAATGCTGTCGCGCATGGAGGTATCGGACTGGATGTTCCGATACTTCATGTAGTCCATCACACCCAGATTGCCACTCTTGAACGCGTCGGCAATGGCCAGCGGCACCTGAGCCTCCGCTTCCACCAGCCGGGCTCGCATTTCCTGAACCTTCGCCCGGTTCTCCTGCTCGAGCGCGACCGCCATGGCCCGGCGTTCCTCGGCCCGGGCCTGCGCTACCCTCTTGTCGGCCTCTGCCTGGTCGGTCTGGAGTTCAGCCCCGATGTTCTTCCCGACGTCCACATCGGCAATGTCGATCGAGAGGATCTCGAAGGCGGTTCCGGAGTCGAGTCCGCGAGCGAGCACGCTCTTGGAGATCGAATCCGGGTTCTCGAGCACGGCCTTGTGCGAATCGGACGAACCGATCGACGACACGATCCCCTCACCCACCCGGGCGAGAATCGTCTCTTCGCCGGCCCCTCCGACGAGTCGGTTGATGTTCGCCCGAACCGTGACTCGCGCGATCGCGATGAGCTGGATCCCATCGCGCGCCATCGCCGCGACGCGCGGCGTCGCGATCACCTTCGGGTTCACCGACACCTGCACCGCCTCGAACACGTCACGGCCGGCAAGGTCAATGGCCGCTGCCTGCTGAAACGAAAGATCGATATTCGCCTTGTCCGCCGAGATGAGGGCCCGAACGACGCGGTCCACCCTCCCGCCCGCGAGGTAGTGGGCTTCGAGGTCCCCCACTTTCAGCTCGATTCCAGCCTTGGTCGCCCAGATGAGAGGGCGGACCACCTGGGGCGGGTTCACCTTCCGAAGGCGCATCCCGATGAGATACCCGATCCCGACCCGCGCCCCGGCCGAAATTGCCTCGATCCAGAGGCGGACCGGGATGATCCAGAGAAGAAGGATGATGAAGAACACCATCCCGATGAGGGTCACCGTGGTCACGGTAAGGGGGAGGTCAGCGGGGGTCATCTCGATCGATCTCCTTGATCACGGGACGTTGAGTTCTCTGGCTGCACGATCAAACGTACCACATGGCGGTAGCCCTCGGATGCGGTGATCCGGATGGGGCTTCCCGCTTCTATCCATTCCGATTCTGAAACAACGTCGATCCGCTCATCTCCGAAAACACCGGTGCCCGAGGGTCGAAGATCCGTGATGGCGACCCCTTCCCTTCCGACGAGTTCCGCGCGACGCTCCGCCGAAGTGTAGCCGGTTTCGGTCGACGTCGCCTCACCGAGGAAGATCCCCAGGTTAGTCAACCTGCGACTCGCGGGAAGTCTGCGAACGATCATCCAGGAACTCAGCATGACGAGAATGATGGAAGAGGAGACGACCGCTCCCGCCCGGGTGAAGTCCGTTCCTACCGGGATCCCGCCCAGCAGGGACATGTAGATTCCGCCCAGCATCCCCAGCCCGCCCAGAACCCCGAAGAATCCGAAGCCGGGAAGCACAAAGACTTCGACGGCGAGCAGCACCGCGCCCGCAGCGAAAAGCATGAGCCCCTCGGCGCCGGCCAGACCGATGATCAGGTGGGAGCCGAAGAAGAGCGCCAGTGAAAGAAAGCCAGCCATCCCAGCCACCCCGAATCCGGGAGTCTTGACCTCCACGAGGAGGCCGAGAAATCCGAGCGAGAGAAGGAAGGGGGCTACCACGGGGTGTGAAAGAAACCGAACGACCCGTTCGGCCCAGTTGATCCCCATTTCCTCGACAGCGGTGTCGGCGAGACCGAGCGCACCCATCAGCCCGTCCCAGTCCTCGACCTCGGTCGCATAGCCCAGCTCCTCGGCTTCCGTCGTCGTCAGCGTGAGCAGGCGACCGGCCTCGCTGACCCCCGGAACCTCGACTTCCTCATCCACCATCGCCTCGGCGATGTCGGGATCGAGCCCGCGCGCCTCAGCCAGGGAACGCATGGAGCTTCGCATCGCGGAGACGATCTTCTCCGGAGCCTTGGTGCCCGTCCCATCCACCGGCGTCACCGCGCCGATCGTGGCTCCGGGGCGCATGTAGATCCGCTGGGCTGCAAGCGCGATCATGGCCCCCGCCGAAAAGGCGCGCCGGTTCACGAAGGCGTAGACCGGGATTTCCGAGTCGTTCACGGCGTCGGCGATTCGCTCGGCCGCGTCGACCCGCCCGCCAGGAGTATCGATGTCGAGGATGACCGCAGACGCGCCCGCGGCGGCCGCTTCGCGCAGACTGCGCTCCACGAATGGGGCAAGCCCGAGTTCGATCACCCCTTCAATCGGAACGCGGAAAACCGGCCCGCCGCGGAGTGAGGTCGTCTGGGCCTCGATCGATGCTGGCAGGGCAGTAGCCAGCAGGAGGAGCGTCCCCGACATCAGCCTGAATCGCTTGTGCTGCCACATCATCACAGTCCTTTGTGGGTTGACCCATCGGCTCGGCTCACCATGATCCGGCTTCCGTGAGAAGCCGGTTTGCATAATAGGCCCGCCGGAGTGCCAGGGCATCCTGCCCTTCGTCGAGAGCCGCGGCAGCTCCAATCAGGAGACGCCGGGCCCGGGTATGCCTCTCTGAGTCATACGGGTCGCTTGTGCCATTCCTTCGGGCAGGCGGGCCGTCGGCGGACCCTCCGATACCCCCGCCCAGCTCCGTGAGGGCGACCTCGCCTCGATCGATCAACGCCCGGGCCAAGGCAGCAGGTGTGGTGGCGTGCAGATGGTCCACCGCCTCGAGGATGTGAAGAAGGGCTTCACCAGGTCTCTCTTCATCGAGAGCCCGCAGAGCCCGGTTGCGCGCCGCCCCGGCTTCGAAAACCGGTGTCTCCAGCGAGGTGGACAACCCTCCGCCAAACCGGGAGTCGATCTCAGCCAGCGTGGCCTCCAGAGTACGAACGAGGGCCACCACCTCCTCCGGCGGAACCTCAGGAGAAAGCACCGGGAGGATTCCCCGGTAGAGCTCCGAGCGGGCTCGGGCCCCCTCTTCGGGCTCGGCGCTCCAGGTTTCCGCCCAGCTTCGGCCCACGTCACCCAGGGGGAGGGAACGCCCCCAACAGTCTACGAGCGCCGGGAGGGTGGGGAGTGCGGTCCCGAAGTGCAGGGCCGGAGCGGTTTCCTGTGTCACGAGGTCGATCGGCGGGGATGTTTCAAGATCCCCGCAGCCTGCCACTGCGGCGAGGAGAATGAGCATCGGAAGCGGGGTCGTTCGATTCAGCACATGTCCCCTGGTCAACGGGAATCGGACATTCGCACTCGACTACCCTGCGACCGGAAGTCGGATCCATCCTTGACCCGAGGCCGTCAGGAGAGGTAGAATCGCCTCCATTCATCTGAATACTTTACCCATTATGGGAGGCTCGCCCCGCGGGGCGGCCGTCGGCGACCCGATGCGCGCTCGCCCGACCTACGACGAGAAGCTTCTCCAGATCCTGCGCGACGCGTCGGAGGTCTTCGCCCTGAAAGGGTACCACCGCGCAAGCGTTCGGGACATTTCAGCCGCAACCGGCGTGAGCCTCGCCGGGCTCTACTACTACTTCCGCAGCAAGGAAGAACTCCTCTTCCTGATCCAGGACCACTGCTTCGGCACCCTTCTGGACCGCCTGGAGCAGGATCTGTCCGGGGTACTCGAACCGGAGGACCGGCTGCGGATCTTCGTGCGCAACCACCTGCTCTTCTTTCTCAACAATCGGGATGAGATGAAGGTCCTCTCCCATGAGGCGACGGTGTTGACCGGCGATTTCCGCGCGATGATCGCAGAGAAGAAAAGGAGATATTCGGACACCCTCCATGAAATTCTGGCCGAAATCCGACCCGACGATCCGGCCGTTCTGCGGGCCTCGACCTTCGCCCTGTTCGGAATGATGAACTGGATCTACACGTGGCATCGACCCGGGCGGGATCTGGACGAGGAAGGCCTCATCAACGAGACGTTGCACCTCTTCCTGCACGGCTTCGCACGCTGCAGGGATCCCGGGGAAGACACCGCGGTATCAGAAGACTCGCTGGAGGGGATGCCGTCGATCTGGCGGACCACCTGAACACACAACGAACCAAGGAAATCGGAATGTCCGAGAAGACGCTGGTGCATTACGAAGTGCGGGACAAGGTCGCCATCCTCACCATGGACGACCCCCCCGCGAACACGTACACCTACGAGATGATGCAGGACCTCGATCGCGCCATCCTTCGGGCCCGGATGGACAACGACGCCTGGGTCATCGTCCTCACCGGACGGGGCGAGAAGTTCTTCAGCGCGGGTGCCAACATCTCGATGCTGAATTCCGTGGACCCGACCTTCAAGTACTACTTCTGCCTCCACGCGAACGAGACCTTGAACCGGCTCGAGCACACCCCCAAGCTGACGATTGCGGCGCTCAACGGGCACACCGTTGGTGGCGGCCTGGAAATCGCGATGGCCTGCGACTTCCGGATCGCTCGCAAGGGCGGCGGCAAGGTCGGCCTCCCCGAGGTTGGACTCGGCGTTCTTCCGGGAACCGGTGGCACGCAACGGCTGGCCCGCCTCGTCGGGAAATCGGCGGCCATCGAGCTCATGGTCACGGGTGACAGCTTCGACTTCGAGGTCGGACACGAAAAGGGCCTTGTAACCCACCTCTGGGAGGCGTCGGATCATGCCGACTTCATGGGCAAGATCATGGAGTTTGCCCAGAGCTTCACCCCCCCGAACCGGGCATCCAAGGCGGTCGGGCTGATCAAGCGCTCCGTGCAGAGCGGCGCCGAGGTTCCCTTCGAGAGCGGACTCGCCATCGAGCGTGAACTGCAGCAGCAGCTTTTCCAGAGCGGCGACGCAAAGGAAGGGCTTGCCGCGTACATCGAGAAGCGGAAGCCTTCGTTCAGCGGGAAGTGAGCCCGGTGTCCGATGTGTCCGGGGTGAGAAGCGGACTCTGGATCAACAACGCGTGGGAGGACGCCACCTCGGGTGAGACCTTCGAGACACGGAACCCGGCCACGGGCGAAGTGCTCGCGAAGGTCGCACGAGGGGCCTCCGATGATGTAGCCCGGGCGGTTTCGTTCGCCCGGGCTGCCTTCGGGGAGTCGCGCTGGCGGAAGATGAACCCGCACAGGCGCTCGGCTCTCCTCTGGAAGCTGGCCGACCTCATCGAGGCGAACGCCGACGAGCTGGCGACCCTCGAAACGCTCGACAACGGAAAGCCCTTCTTCGAATCAAGGCAGGTGGATCTGCCCTCGGTCGTGGAGAACTTCCGGTATTTCGCCGGGCTGGCCGACAAGATCCATGGGTCCGTGATTCCGGTGAAGGGACCCTTTCTGAACTACACCTTGAGGGAGCCCCAGGGGGTTGTGGGCATCATCGTCCCCTGGAATTTCCCCCTCTCGCTGGCTTCGTGGAAAGTGGCTCCGGCGCTGGCCTGCGGGAACGCCGTCGTGTTGAAGCCAGCGGAACAGACGCCGCTCACAGCGCTCCGGCTCGGTGAACTCGCGGCCGAAGCCGGGTTCCCGCCGGGAATCTTCAATGTGGTTCCCGGATACGGAGAGGAAGCGGGCGACGCCCTGGTCCGCCATCCGGGGGTGGATGCGATTCACTTCACGGGCTCGACCGAGGTGGGCCGCATCGTGATGCGGACCGCAGCCGAAACGCTCAAGAAGGTCTCGCTGGAACTCGGCGGGAAATCCCCGAATCTCGTCTTCGCCGATGCGGATCTGAAGGCGGCGGTGCGCGGAGCGTCGACCGGCATTTTCTACGGGAAGGGCGAGGTGTGTGCGGCAGGTTCCCGGATCCTCGTGGAGCAGGCCGTCTACGACGACTTCGTGAGCGCGTTCGCCGACCGCGCCTCGAAGATGACAGTGGGGAATCCCATGGATTCGGGGACCCGGCTCGGCGCGATCGTGTCCGAGGAACAGGTGGACCGTGTGATGGGCTACATCGAAGCGGGCAAGGCGGAAGGCGCCCGGCTCGTGACCGGGGGGAACCGCACCTCGGTAGAGGGGCGTGGGAACTTCATCGAAGCCACGGTTTTCGCTGATGTCGATCCGGAGATGGTGATCGCTCGCGAGGAGATCTTCGGGCCCGTTGCGGCGATTCTCGCGTTTGAAGATGTGGAGGACGCCATCCAGAAGGCCAACTCTACGATCTATGGGCTGGCATCCGGCATCTGGACCCGGGATATCGGAAAGGCCCACCGCGTGGCCGCCGAACTCCAGGCCGGAACCGTCTGGATCAACACATACAACCAGTACGACTCCGCCTCTCCATTCGGGGGCTTCAAGCAGAGCGGCTTCGGACGGGATCTGGGTTGGGAAGCCGCGATCGAGAAGTACACTCAGGTGAAGAGCGTGTGGGTCGCCATGGATTGATCAGCGGCCTCATCCGCTCCCCCTCGCACGATCGAATCTGGGCGCCCGAGCAGTCGGTGCTCCCGGTGTTTCGCGTGGAGGGGGAGCGGTTGCTTGTTTCCGGGGTGCGCAACTTCCGCTGGCTCACGGCCGAGCGCTTCGAGGGCGGGTGGGAAGATCGCAGCTACGAGCTTTCCGATCTCGAAAGGGTCTGGTTCGTCCTTACCCCCTTTTCCACGCACTGGCGCGGTCCGGCCCATACCCTGCTCAGCTTCCAGTTCGGCGAGTCCGACTTCCTCTCCATTTCCATCGAAGCGCGGCGGGAGAGGGGCGAACAGTACGGAATGCTGAAGGGGTTGTTCCGGCACTTCGAGCTGATCTATGTAGCCGGCGATGAGCGGGACGTGATCGGGCTGCGGGCCGTCTATCGGAGTGACCAGGTGTACCTCTATCCCACCCGGGTCTCTCCGGACGGGGCGAGGGCGCTTCTCCTCAGCATGGCCGAATCGGCGAATCGACTCCGCGAAATACCCGAGTTCTACAACACCTTCACGAACAACTGCCTCACCCGGATCGTGCGCCATGTAAATGCGGTCGCTCCCCGTCGGTTGCCCCGATGGAGCCCTCGTCTCATGATGCCCGGCTTCTCCGATACCCTTGCCTGGCGACTCGGGCTTCTCGACGTGGAAGGATCACTCGAGGCCGCGAGGAAACGGTGGTTCGTGAATGACCGCGCGCGGCTGGCCATCGACGAACCCGATTTCTCTCTCCGGATTCGGGAACCCTGACGCCAACGTGTGTATCCTTTCCCCGGAAGGTGCTCTCCAGTGTGCCGCCGGTGTCCTGTGAGCGCCCTCCAGAGTCCCGAGTCAGAGATTCGGGATACCAGCCCCTTCCCCTCGAACCGAGTGGAGTTGAATGTCAGGCAGGCACGCAGTCATCGTGGAAGCGGTTCGGACCCCCATCGGACGGCACGGCGGCGGCCTTGCCTCGGTGCGCCCGGATGACCTGGCGGCCAGTCTGCTGGGCGCGGCGCTCGAGCGAACCGGCGTCGCACCCGAATCCATCGACGATGTGATCCTCGGATGCACGAACCAGGCGGGAGAAGACAACCGCAACGTGGCACGCATGGCTGCGCTCCGGGCCGGCCTTCCCGTCGCCGTGCCGGGACAGACCGTGAACCGGCTCTGCGGGTCGGGAATGCAGGCGGTGCTTTCGGCCATGCATGCGATCCGGGCGGGCGAGGGCGAGGCATTCCTCGCGGGGGGAGTGGAAAGCATGAGCCGTGCACCCTGGGTGCTCCTGAAGCCGTCCGTCGGGTACCCTCGCGGCACGCCCGAGATGGCCGATACGGTGCTCGGATGGCGCTTCCCGAACCCGGCCTTTCCCGACGAGTGGACCATGGGGCTGGGGGAAACCGCAGAGGTCGTGGCTGAGGAATTCGGAGTCACCCGGGAGGAGCAGGACCGGTTCGCGGTGGAGAGCCAGCGGCGGACTCAGGCGGCCATGGACGGTGGGAGGTTCGATGACGAGATCGTGCCCGTCGCAGTTCCCCAGCGGAAGGGCGATCCCCTTCTCGTGGCGACCGACGAGCACCCCCGCCCCGGTACCACCCTGGAAGACCTCGCGCGGCTGCGCCCCGTGTTTCGATCCGGAGGCTCCGTCACCGCGGGGAACGCGTCCGGCATCAACGACGGAGCGGCCGTGCTGCTGGTCATGGAAGAGGAACAGGCTGGCGCGCTCGGCCTCCACCCCCTGGCCCGGATCATTTCCGGAGCCGTGGCGGGAGTCGAGCCCCATCGGATGGGGGTGGGGCCGATTCCCGCCTCCCGGCTTGCCCTCCGCCGAGCCGGCATGTCTTCCGGCGACATCGAACTGATCGAACTCAACGAGGCGTTCGCAGCCCAGGCGATCCCCTGCATGCGGGAACTCGCCCTCGATCCGGAACGGGTCAATGTGAACGGGGGGGCCATCGCGCTCGGGCACCCCGTGGGCTGCTCCGGGGCCCGCATTCTGACCACGCTCGTTCATGAAATGAAGCGTCGCGGGGCCGGCACGGGGCTCGCTTCGATGTGCATCGGAGTCGGTCAGGGCATCGCGATCGTGGTGGAGGCGTGCTGACCCCTATCCGGTTTCAACACCGATTTCAATCCTGAAATAGAGGAGACGCCCGAGTGGAAGGAAGCGAGAAGGCGAACCCGGAATCCCGATCTGGTCCAGACACCCGCTGGGCCCCGGAACGGCGTGCCCTTGAACGGGTGGCCGTGCTGGGAGCAGGCACGATGGGTCATGGAATCGCCCAGGTCGCGGCGCAGGCAGGCCATGCGGTGCGGCTGCACGACCCTTCTGCCGAGGCCCTTTCCCGCGGGATGGCGGGCATCCGACGGAACCTCGAGAAGGGCGTGTCGCTCGGAAAGGTCGACCCTCACGTGCGTGACGCCGCTCTGGCCCGGGTCATCAGGGCCCCTTCCCTGGCGGAGGCGGTAGACGGTGCCACCATCGTCATTGAGGCGGCCCCGGAGCGGCTCGACCTGAAGCAGTCGATCTTCGCAGAGGCCGAGGCCCTCGCACCGGACCACGCACTGCTCGCCACGAACACGTCGTCGCTCAGCGTCTCCCAAATCGCGGAGGCGCTCCGGCGCCCCGAGCGATTTCTCGGACTGCACTTCTTCAACCCGGTCCACATCATGGCTCTCGTGGAAGTGGTCCGCGGGTCCGCAACCACCGATGAAACGCTCCGCCGCGGGGTCGGTTTCTCGCGGGGGCTGGGGAAAGAGCCGATCGTGGTCAGGGATTCTCCGGGGTTTGCCTCGTCCCGGCTGGGGATCGTGCTCGGCCTGGAGGCGATCCGCATGGTCGAGCAGGAGGTCGCCTCGCCCGAGGACATCGACAAGGCGATGGAGCTCGGGTACCGGCACCCCATGGGGCCGCTCCGTCTGACCGACCTCGTCGGCCTGGATGTCCGGCTGGGGATTGCGGAGTACCTGCACGAGACGCTGGGTCAGGAGCACTATCGCCCGCCCGAACTGCTCCGTTCACTCGTGGCCGAGGGAAAGCTGGGGAAAAAGTCGGGGGAGGGATTCTACAAGTGGGAAAGCTGAGCCGACCGGGATCATCCGGAGTTCGCACTGACCCGATCAATCCGATGAATCAGCAAGTTCATCTCACCGCCTGCGATCGTCCCATCGAGGACGTTCAAACTGATCATTGAACGAGGAAGCATCCGTGGATTTCGAAACGCTGCTGGTCCGGCGCGAGGGCGCCATCGGAGTGATCACCCTCAACCGCCCGGAGAAGCTGAACGCGCTGAACAGTCGCGTCCGAAGCGAACTCATGGCGGCAGTGGACATGCTCGCGGGAGACGATGCCGTGAAGGTGGCGATCCTCCACGGCGCCGGCGAGAAAGCGTTTGTGGCGGGAGCGGACGTGTCCGAATTCGCCGCCCGTTCCCCGGGCGAGCAGCGCGCACTCTACCAGCACCGTCGGGTCTACGACGCGGTCGCCGCGTTCCCGAAGCCGCTCCTCTGTGCGATTCACGGCTTCTGCCTCGGTGGGGGCTCCGAACTCGCTCTGGCATGCGACATCCGGATCGCGGACCGCACCGCCCGCTTCAGTCAGGCCGAGATCCGGCTGGGGCTCATCCCGGGTGCTGGCGGCACTCAGCGCCTGGCCAGACTCGTCGGAGCCGGGCAGGCGCTCAGGATCGCACTCACCGGTGACATGATCGATGCGGAGGAGGCCTTCAGGATCGGCCTCGTGGAGTTTCTCACTGAACCGGGGGAGCATCTCGCGAAAGCGATGGAGGTGGCGACCCGGATCGCGCGCTGGAGTCCGGTTTCGCTGTCGCTCGTGAAGCGCTCCGTTCGGGCGGCCTTCGAGACCCCGCTTTCGGCTGGACTGGAGCTCGAGAAGGAGCTCTTCCTCGCGGCCTTCGCCTCGGAGGACGGTCAGGAGGGGGTCGCCGCATTCATCGAGAAGCGGGATCCCGAATTCAAGGGTCGATAGCCGGGCGGAAGCAGGGCGTCACCTTGGGGAGTTGGGGGCGCCCCTGATGCGGAGAGTGCTCAACTGACTGACAGGAACGCCACCACCCTCTGCGATTGTCCGAGAGGCACCCGCACCAGGAACGAGCGACCGGCCGGAGTGACCCCGCGTATTAGATGCGGGTTCAGCTCCCGCATGAGGGCCGGGGACACGTCGAGGGCCCGGGCCACGAGCGTGAGGGGAGTTCCTCCCGGCACCAGCACACGGTCGAAGAGGTAGGGGAGCGAGGGTTCTACCTCAAAGCCGAAGAGGTCCGCGTCCTGGGCGAGGAGCGCCGCTGCCAGCATCTTGGGGACGTATTGCCGGGTCTCCCTGGGGAGATGTTCGATGATCTCCCAATAGAGCGCTTCGTCTCCACCGTCGCGCGCACCGGCCCTCTCCAGGGCGGCCAGCACGCGGGCCGGACCCGCGTTGTATGCGGCTGCCGCGAGGTACCACGACCCGAACTGGACGTAGAGTTCATCGAGGTAATCCAGGGCGGCGTCCGTGGCGCGAATGGGATCCCGCCGTTCGTCGACCCACTCATCCATCCTGAGTCCGAAAGCACGCGCTGTCGCGCCCATGAACTGCCACACACCGGACGCCTCCACGGGCGAGGTGGCGGAAGCCAGGAATCCCGACTCGATCATGGCCAGATACAGTAGCTCTTCCGGCATCCCACGATGGCGAAGCTTGTCGCGGATCATCCCGCCGTAGAGCCCCTCCCGTACGAGGTAGCCCTCCATCGTCGCCCGCTCGGTGGTCAGGAAGCGGCGAACCCACCTGTCCACGCGCTCATTCACCTCCATCGGGAGACGTTGATCCAGCAGAGTCGAAGTGGCGTGAGGAATGTCGAATGGAGTCTCGAATTCCGGTTCGGCATTCGCCTGAAAGGCGATCAGGAACAGGACGATCCCAAAACCACCCACCACGCCGAATACACGCCGGACGGGACGGGGGAGCCATAGACGACGGCGAAGAGCCTTCAGGGAGAGCCGGGCGGTCTGGAGCGGAGTGCGCTCGACCTTCCCGGTCACGGTACATCGGGGACGATCGTTGGGGCCGTCGGGGTTCATATCCGACCTCCTTGTATTGTCACTCATCCATGGTAATACGATGAGAGACATGAAAAAGGTCCGGGCGCGAAGTTCGCGCCCGGACCCTTCAACCTTTGAAAGTACTTCAGTCGAGTGGGTACACCGAGATCGCAGCGCGGCGACGGATCCGCTCGAACTTGACCTGCCCGTCGACCAGGGCAAAGAGGGTATCATCGTTGCCACGGCCGACATTGTTGCCGGGGTGGAACTTCGTGCCACGCTGGCGCACGAGAATCCCGCCAGCGCGGACATGCTCACCGCCGTAGCGCTTCACCCCGAGGTACTGCGGGTTGCTGTCCCGCCCGTTTCGGCTGGAGCCGACGCCCTTCTTGTGTGCCATTGGATTCCCTTGCTCTCTCTATATCCGATTCGATGACGCGGTCAGACCAGGATTTCCCGCACCTGCACTTCGGTGTAGTCCTGGCGATGGCCCTGCTTCTTGCGGTACCCCTTCCGGCGTTTCCGCTTGAAGACGATCACCTTCTTCGCACGTCCGTGGTTCAGGACCTCGGCCTTCACCTGGGCGCCTTCGACCACGGGTGTGCCCACGGTGACGGAATCCCCGTCTCCTGTGAGCAGCACCTCTTCAAAGGTCACCTCATCTCCAGCCTCGAGCTCGAGCGAAGGGATCTTGATGCGCCCACCGGGCTCGGCCCGGAACTGTTTTCCACCTGTACGGAAGACCGCGTACATCTGAACCTCGAATCGGATCGAAACGCGTGGTTTTGCCTGGCCCGGCGAGGGTCGATCCAGGATCACCCCACGCTCGAGCCGTTAGCCTTGGTAATTTAGGGAAAACTCCGTCCGGGTCAACCCGGGTGCCGCGTGACGTAACGGTCTGTGACGTCGGTCTCTGCTGCTCCGGAGAGCAGCCTGAACTCGTCTTCCCGGAGGAGAGGATCATCCATCAACGCGAGGCGCATCCCTGCGCGCTTGCGGAGCCTGGCGAGGAAATCTGGTTCCTCTTCCTTCAGATGCAGCATGACCTCAGGGTGCAGCCGGACGAGAATCTCCTTCTCATTGCCGGAAGTCGATGCGCGCTTGAGAGTCCGCTCAACGCGACGAGCGACGGTCGGGGCCGTGAATACCCTTCCTCCTCCGCTGCAGTGGTCACAGGGACGGGTGAGGGTCTGAAAGAGCGAGGGCCGCACCCGCTGGCGCGTCATCTCGATCAGTCCCAGCTCCGAAACCGCGAACGCCTTGGTTCGGGCTCGGTCTCTCCCGAGGTGCGTACGCAGCTCGTGGAGGACCTTGTCGCGATTGGTCTGGGAATCCATGTCGATGAAGTCCACGACGATGATCCCCCCCATGTCCCGGAGGCGGAGCTGACGGGCGATCTCGCGGGCCGCGTCCATGTTGGTCTTGAGGATGGTCTCTTCCGGATCCTTCCTTCCCTTCCCTGTAAACCGTCCGGTGTTGACGTCGATCGACACGAGTGCCTCGGTGGGCTCCACGATGATGTACCCTCCGGAAGGAAGCATCACCCTGCGCTGGAAGGCCTCACCGATCTCTTCCTCGATCCCGTACTTGTCGAAGAGGGGAGTGGGGTCTGAGTAGAGCTGCACACGGTCGAGAAGATCCGGATCCACACCTTTGACGTACTGGGCGATCTCGTTGTGCGCCTGCTTCGAATCGACGATGAGCGCGTCGAACTTCCCGGAGAAAAGATCCCTGATCACCCCCGAAATCAGCTTGGCCTCACGGTGGATCGGAGCCGGGGCCCGGGAAGACTTCGCCTTCGCCTTCATCTTCTTCCAGGCCGCGTGGAGCCGCTTGAACTCGCCCTCGAACTTCTCCCGGGTGAGTTCCTCGCCGACGGTGCGGATGATGATCCCCCCGGAATCCGGCGGGAGAATTTCCTTGGCCAGGGTGCGGAGCCGCGTGCGCTCTTCCCGCTGATCGATCTTCCGACTCACACCGACGTGAGACGACGACGGCATGTAGACGAGGAACCGCCCCGGAAGCGAAATCTGGGCGGTCAGGCGGGGACCCTTGGTCGAGATCGGTTCCTTCGTGACCTGGACGAGAAGGGTGTCGCCCTTCTTCAGGTTCTCCTGAATGGGGGGGTATTTGCGGGAGCGTCGACGCCCACCCCCGTTCCCGTCCTCATCATCGTCCTCGTCGTCGCCGTAATCGAGGTCGGAAACGTGCAGAAATCCGGCTTTCCCCGTCCCGATGTCGACGAAGGCGGCCTGGATGCCGGGGAGGACGGCGTCGACCCTTCCGAGGAAGATGTCGCCCACGATACGGTCCTGATCCGGCCGATCAAGCATGAGCTCGACCAGACGGTCGTCTTCCAGCAGCGCCACCCATGACTCCTGGGGGGTCGAGCTGATCAGAATCTCTCTTTTCAACGATCTCTTCCGGTTTTACGGTGCAGGAGGCCCGGGAACGGCACCCCGCCTCCGCTACCCGGCGACTCCGCTCCGCCCTTCCTCCTGTTCCTGAGAAACGGGCGAACACGTCTGCCTCGGGAGCGATGGCCAGGCCATCCGCTCAGTGAACCTCCTGTTACCGTACTCCCGCCGCCGCCTCTCGGACGGCCCATGCGGGAAAGGTCCTCACGCGTCTGCGAACGCCTCCTGAACCAGGTGGCGTCCGATTACGATCTTCTGAATCTCGCTCGTGCCTTCGCCGATCTCGCATACCTTGGCGTCGCGGAGCATGCGCTCGACCGGATATTCGTCGGTGTAGCCCGCACCACCCATCACCTGCACCGCCTGAATCGTGGCCTTCATCGAGAGTTCCGACGCGAACAGCTTCGCCATCGCAGCCTCTCGTGAGAAGGATTCCCCCCGCGCCATGAGCCACGCGGCGTGGTAGGTCAGGTGCTTCGCGGCTTCGACCTCGGTGGCGAGCTCCGCGAGACGGAACTGAACCGGCTGAAAGTCGAAGATTTTCTGCCCGAACTGCTTTCTTCGGTTGGTATACTCCAGAGCCGTGTCCAAAGCTCCCTCGGCCAGTCCGAGGGAGAGAGCGGCAATCCCGATCCGTCCCGCATCCAGCGTCTTCATGAAGTTGATGAAGCCTCGGCCCTCTTCCCCGACGCGCATGTCATCGGAAACCAGTGCGTTCTCGAGGAGAAGTTCCCGGGTGTCGGAGGCGCGCCACCCCATCTTGTCTTCCTTCTTGCCCGCCGAGACCCCCTGCGTGTATCCGAGTGGAGCGGCAGAGCCCATTCCGACTCTCGCGGCTTCCTCCGGGTCGGTCGTTGGCTTGGTCACGATGAAGTTAGTGATGCCCTTGGTGCCCCGGGACGGGTCTGTCACCGCCGTGACGGTGAAGATCTCGCCGACACCGGCGTGGGTGATGAAGATCTTCGAGCCGTCGAGGCGCCAGTCACCACCCTCGCGCACCGCTCGGGTCCGGCTTCCCCCTGAATCGGATCCGGCGCCGGGCTCGGTGAGTCCAAACCCGCCGAGGACCTCGCCCCGGGCGAGGAGCGGGATGTAGCGCTTCTTCTGCTCGTCAGTCCCGAAGTTCAGGATCGGAGTCGTTCCGAGCGTCGTATGGGCTGAAACGGTGATCGCGTGCGAAGCATCGACCTTGGCCAGCTCCTGGACCACGAGGAGGTAAGCCAGGGGGTCCTTCCCCATTCCGCCCAGCTCCTTCGGGATCGGGAGCCCCAGGAGCCCCATCTCACCCATGGCCCGAATGTTGTCCCAGGGGAAGCGGGAGGCATGATCGAGCTCGCGGGCCACGGGGGCGATGGCCTCATTCGCGAACCCGCGGACGGTCTTCACCAGCGCGACGTGTTCGTCGTTCAGATATCGATGCATTGTCGATCCAGGACTCGGATTCGCACGAACGGCTGCCGGGATGCCCTCTGACATCTGCTCGTGCGCATGAATGGGTTGGGTGCACGCCGTCGGGGAAGGTTCTCCCGAAGCGTGCGTCCGTAACTCCAAAAGCTACCGACGAGGGAGAGCTTCCAAAACCCCGGGCCATCCGATGCATCGGTCACAGCCTCCACACCCGCCTCTCGGCGCCGCTTCACCGAACCACTCAAGGAGCGCGGCGCGGCGGCACGCGT
>JBGTMU010000058.1:0-4138 GCA_041743405.1 Longimicrobiales bacterium
TCTTCTGGCCACAAGCGAGCACCTGACCTCCACGGGCTTCGTCACGGACGAGACGCTTCAGCGTGCGTTCGTCCGAAGCCTCGAAATCATCGGCGAAGCAGCGAAGAAGGTACCCGACAGCTTCAGAGCCGAGCATCCGGATATCGAATGGCGGGCCATGGCTGGGATGCGAGACCGCCTCATCCACGACTACTTCGGCGTCGACTACGAAATCGTTTGGGATGTGGTCCGGAACCATGTTCCCGGACTCCGGCGTCAGATCGCTGCTATCCTCGAGGTATAACCCGCAATTGCACCCGCCAGCCCCGCTGCGCAGGGCCGCAGGGGAAACGCATGGCGTTTGGGTTGCGAACCGGAATGGCCACTGCTGACTCTCCTCTTGTCAGGAGCACCCGGCTCCAGAGGCGGTCCAGAGCCCCGGTGAACACGTCGTCCCGCTGGGCCGGGTCGAGAATCCAGGAGCCTTCCCTCATCTCCGCTTCGAGCTGCCCGGGGCCCCAACCGATCCAACCAGGACCGGACCAGCGCTTCATCCACCGCCGCCCGCATCCGCACGAGCAGGCTGGACAGTGCATGCTATATGTAGCATACTTGAATGATGAATCGACCCCACTCCAAGCCGGTCGTCTGGGTCGGAAGCAGTCTGGAAGCCCTGAGGGACTTCCCCCCGACCGTGCAGCGCGAGATCGGCTTCGCGCTCCGGCGGGCGCAGGACGGGGGCAAGCACCCCGACGCCAAGCCGCTGAAGGGCTTCGGCGGTGCGAGCGTCTTGGAGATCGTCGAGGACCAGGACGGCGATACCTACCGCGCGGTCTACACCGTACGCTTCGTCGATGCGGTGTACGTGCTCCATGTCTTCCAGAAGAAGAGCAAGAGGAAGATCGCCACGCCGAAGCACGAGATGGATCTGATCCGCGCCCGGCTGAAAGAGGCCGAGCGGCTCCACGCGGAGCGCACCCGAGAAGGAGGAACTCATGGCTGAACTGCCCAAGCACACCGTCAGCTCCGGAAACGTCTTCGCCGACATGGGGCTGCCCAACGCCGGGGAGCTGCTGGCGAAGGCGGATCTGGCGATCCAGATCAGCCGCATCGTCGAAGAGCGGGACCTCACCCAGGCTGAGGCCGCCGAGCTGCTCGGAATCGACCAGCCGAAGGTCTCCGCCCTGGTGCGTGGGCGCCTGGAGGGCTTCTCCATCGAGCGGCTGACGCGCTTCCTCAACGCGCTGGGGCAGGACGTCGAGATCGTCGTGCGGCCGAAGCCCCGCTCCGAGCGGCAGGGCCGCACTCACGTGACATCGAGGCGCCGGAGTGCCCCGGCCGCGGCTCGCGCAGGCTGAGAGCCCCCCGGCAAGCCCCTCAGTTCATCGTCGGGTCAAACGGAATTCGTGACATCTGCCGGTACTCCGGCCCTTTCCGCTGAAGCACCCGGCTCCAGAGGCGGTCCGGAGCTCCCGTGAACACGTCATCCCGCTGGGCCGGGTCGAGAATCCAGGAGCCTTCCCTCATCTCCGCCTCGAGCTGCCCGGGCCCCCAACCGGAGTACCCCGCGTAGACGCGCGCGCGGAGAATCCCCTGACCCACATCCTCCGGCACGATACACGCTTCAGCTGAAACGTCCTGGCGAGTCAGCCCTGATGGAGGGGGTGCATCCATGCCGGGACATCGCGCTCTTCACCGAGAACTCGCCCGACGTCTACATGGTCCTCGCGTTCCATGTAGAAGGCCAGATACGGATATCGACTGAGCCGAGGGCATCTGAGACCTGGTAGATCGAGTTCATGGGCGTAGCGCGGTGAACCACTCGCAGGATGCCGCGCGATGCGCTCGAACATGGCCTGGAGATCGTCAATGAAGCCAACTGCCGCGCTTCCTCCGGCCTCGGCCAGGTAGTGCTCGATCGTGTCCTCGATGTCTCGCTCCGCCTGTTCCCGCGGAATGACCGGTTTTCCCGTCACACCGGCTCGTTCCGTCGAACGCGGTCACGCAGTCCATCGAAATAGTTTCCATCAACCGGAGCTGTCTGGGGGGACGCCGCGCCGTCGAGTAACAGGCCACGCAAGCGCTGACGCTCCTGGTCCTTCCGAATCAACTCACGAACATACTCGCTTGAGGTGGCGTATCCGCGCGACGCGGCCTGCTCTTCAACGAAGTCCTTCAAGGTGCTCGGCAGCGAGATATTCATGGTGCTCATACCGTTCAGGATAAATGGCTTGCCAAACTTTGGCAGGATCTATGTCTCAGACGACTTCCGGCCTCTCCAGGGGTCTGGAGCTCGTGAAGCATCGCGTTCTGGAGCATCCAGTCGCTTCGGAAGCGCCACCGTATGAGCCGACGGCCCCACGAGCCCCGAATGGAAGCGGCGCTAAGGGCGAACGAACTCGAGTTCGATCCAGCTCGCGAACCGTCGCACCTGGTCGACCAGTTCACGTGCCTCCAGGATGGAAGAGGTCCTGTGCTCATACTGGACCTCATTCTTGAGTGCGAGGATGCGCTGAATCCGGGTTTCCTGCTCTCGCGGCAACCGGTTGCCGAGCGCTCGCCGCAGCGTCCGCGGGAGGGCCATGTGGTCCTCGTCATTCTTCACTCCGGAGACCTTCATGGTCAGGGCGTCCGCGTAGGCAATCGCCGCGAGTACGGCGTTCGACATGATGGGATCGCCTGCCCCGCGCTCGTCCGCCTGCGCCAGCCCGTCCTCCGCAGCCTGAAGAAACGCCCGCGCCTTCCTCAATCGACCGGGTGCGTCGCCTGGATCGGATCGGCGGGGGATCATGACTGCTCCCTGATCAGTTCATTCGGCGGCGGACCGACCAGCGGGATCGCCTCCTTCACCAGGCGGATCCAGAAATTCCCGCCCTCGACGTGGAGCTTTTCCAGCTCAGCCAGGGAAAGGCTGATAACCGAAGGGCGGACGGCCCACCGCTCGGCGGGGTCGCTCAGCGCATCTCTGAGCTGAGCGGCACAGCTTCGTGCGGCCGTGTCATTGTCGGCGACCACAGCGATGTCGAGATCGCTTTCCGGCCGATCCTCCGCGCGGGCCACACTTCCGAAGATCCATACTGCGAGCGGCTGGGGCTCGAGAAGGGCCGCAGCAGAACAAATCGCAGCGAGGACTCCATCGGCCCGCCCCGCTTCTGCCCCGAACAGGATGTTGATTGCCTGTGCGATAGGATGCGTTGGGCTCATCCGGTACGGAACGGTGTGCCCGACACCGACAGGCTCCACCACATCAAGCTCCTCCAGGCGGGCCAGTGCCTTCCAGACGCCACCACGGCTCAGCCCAGTCCGGCGCGCGAGCTCCGGAGGCGTGAGCCCTGGGCCATGGAGGCTTAGCGCGCGAAGCACTCTGACCTGCGAGCTACGACCAAGCACCCGGTCCAGGGGTTCGAACAGAACACTGGCTGACTCGTCCACTTCCAACCTCTGCAGGGCTCGGAGAGTGCAATCACACGGCTGTCTACGTTTGTATACCGATGTATACCATGACATACAAATGTATACGGTAGCATACAACTGGCAAGTCTGTGAACGTGACCTGCCAGCTCTCGTGCTTCACCCCCTCCGGGAGCGCGAACACGAAGCTGGGCCCAGAGCAAGCGGCCAGCCACCGAGCCGCCCCCGTGCGAGCCCCCTGCGCAGAGTTCGGCTTGGGCAACGCCTGAGTTGACTTCCGACATGGCGCTCACACGGTAGCGAGGGCTATCCCCCAGGCAGCGTTTCCGTAGCAGCGGAGCTCTGGTAGATTGACTCCATGTCTTCATCGCCGCTAACCAGAGAGGATGCGATCCGCCGTCTCCGGGCGTCCGAAAGCGAGATCCGCGCGCTCGGGGTCGAGCGATTGGCCTTGTTTGGTTCGGTGCTCCGCAACGAGGCCCGAGCGGACAGCGATGTGGATCTCCTCGTCGAGTTCGCTCCGGGACGGAAGTCGTATGACCGCTTCTTCGCTCTCTCCGAGCTGCTCGAAGCGCGACTCGGATGTCCGGTGGAGGTCGTTACCACGGAAGCACTCTCGCCGTTTCTTGGCCCCCGAATCCTGGCTGAGGCAGAGGATGTCCTTCGAGCCGCGTGACTACCTGAGCCATATCCTTGCGGAGGCGGACTATCTTCTGGCCACAAGCGAGCACCTGACCTCCACGGGCTT
>JBGTMU010000059.1:0-10674 GCA_041743405.1 Longimicrobiales bacterium
TCTTCTGGCCACAAGCGAGCACCTGACCTCCACGGGCTTCGTCACGGACGAGACGCTTCAGCGTGCGTTCGTCCGAAGCCTCGAAATCATCGGCGAAGCAGCGAAGAAGGTACCCGACAGCTTCAGAGCCGAGCATCCGGACATCGAATGGCGGGCCATGGCTGGGATGCGAGACCGCCTCATCCACGACTACTTCGGCGTCGACTACGAAATCGTTTGGGATGTGGTCCGGAACCATGTTCCTGGACTCCGGCGTCAGATCGCTGCTATCCTCCGGGTTTAACGGGCGATTGCACCCGTCAGCCCCGCTGCGCAGGGCCGCACTCATGTGACCTCGCGGCGCCGGAGTGCCCCGGCCGCGTCTCGCGCAGGCTGAGAACCACCCGGCAAGCCCCTCAGTTCATCGTCGGATCAAACGGAATTCGCGACATCTGCCGGTACTCCGGCCCCTTCCGCTGGAGCACCCGGCTCCAGAGGCGGTCCGGATCTCCCGTGAACACGTCGTCCCGCTGGGCCGGGTCGAGAATCCAGGAGCCTTCCCTCATCTCCGCTTCGAGCTGGCCGGGCCCCCAACCGGAGTATCCCGCGTAAACGCGCGCGCGGAGAATCCCCTCACCCACATCCTCCGGCACATCTCCGATCAGGAAACCGATCGATCCGAAAACCAGGAGATCGGCCGCCGAGGGCAGCTCGAACTCGGCGAGCAGGATCGGGCTCTCAGGCTGGACCGGTCCACCCTGGAAGAGAAGCTCACCGTCCGGAACCAGCGAACTCAGAGGTGGAACCGCCGCCTTGACCGTCACGCTCAGCGGCCGGTTGAGGATCACCCCGAGCGCGCCCTCCTCATTATGCTCTCCGATGAGCACGACGGTGTGGCGGAAGTTCGGGTCGTAGAGACCGCCGCTCGAAATGAGCAGCCTGCCGCGAAGGTTCTCCATGGGGATGGCGGGGTGAAGGGGGACGGGAGTGCAGTCCGGGAACCGTGGGCCCAGAAAACTAGGGCGGGTGAGGGAGCGCAGCCAGCGCTGCTTCCTGCTCCGCCCTCCAGGCTGGATTCGGAGCCAGTCCGGTGCTACGCTGTCTCGCCTCTTCCCACCCCTCTTCCACCGGAGCCCTGTCATGGCTGAGAACATTACCCGCGAAACGGATGCCAGCGTTGACGACTTCCTGGCTCAGGTCGAGAACGAGCGCCGCCGGGATGACGCGCGGATTCTCATCGAGCTCATGCAACGCGTGACCGGGCAGGAACCCCGCATGTGGGGGGCAGCCATCATCGGATTCGGACGGTATCACTACCGATATGACAGCGGCCGGGAGGGCGACATGCTCCGGGTGGGCTTCAGTCCCCGGAAGGCGAACCTGGCCCTCTATCTGATCGCGAAGGGCGACGGATTCGAGGAACTCCTGGGTACCCTCGGGAAGCACAAGCGGGGATCCTCATGCCTCTACGTCAACAAGCTTGCGGACGTTGACCTTCAGGTTCTCGAGGCCATGATCGTTTTCTCGTGGGAGCGGGCGCGGGAGAAGTACGGCGATCCAGAATCGGCCTAGCGAAGTGGAGCTCCAGCCGGGTCCCTCCCCCCACATCGCCTTTCGGAACGGTCTTGCCGTCCTGCGCGACGCGGACGAATCGCCGGACTGGATGTCGTGGGACGAGCGAAGTGGAGCGTGGATCGCTGCGGGCCACCGCTATCCGGAGCTTCGCCAGTGGGCTGCCAAGCGGGGAATTCGGGAAGGCGCGCCCGGCCCGGAACTCCTCGAAGGCGCCTTCCACGATCCGCGATCTCCCCGTCCTTACCAGGAGGAAGCGCTCACCCGATGGCTCGCCGCCGGGGGCCGCGGAAGCGTCGTCCTGCCCACCGGTGCAGGAAAGAGCTTCGTAGCAATTCTGGCCATCCAGGCAGTCGGTGCGGGCGCTCTGGTGGTAGTCCCCACCCGCGCCCTCCTCCTCCAGTGGTTCAGCCAGCTCGCGGATGCGTTCGGGGGCGATCAGGTGGGGGCCTTCTACGGAGATGAAAAGGACCCCCGCAGGATCACCGTCACTACCTACCACTCGGCGTTCAACCTCCTCGAACGGGAGGGAGGTCGGTTCGATCTGCTGGTGCTCGATGAAGTCCACCATCTCGCCGACACGCGCGACGGGGAGGCACGCGAATGGCACGACGCACTGCGGATCGCGCCTGCCGCCCATCGACTGGGGCTTACGGCCACATACCCGGATGGCTCTGCGTCCGAACTCGAGCGCCTGGCCGGTCCGGTGGTCTATCGGCGCACCATCGGCGAGATGGCGGACCGGGAGCTGGCCGACTTTGTCATCGAACGCCGCTTCATCCCCCTCGATCCCGACGAGGCCGAGCGCTACGCCGCCGCCCATGGGCTGTACGAGTCCTTCCTCGAGTCTCGACGCTACGAGGAGAGGGCTCCCGACGCCGAGGGACGCTGGCGGTTCTTCATGGCTGAAACCCGTCGCTCGCCCGAGGCCCGGCGGGCGTTTCGGGCGTTCCAGGAACGTGATCGGATCGTGGCGCTGGCCGAGGGGAAGATGCGGGAAGCGGGTCGAATCCTCCGCCTTTATCCGGCCGAGCAGGCCATTCTTTTCTGCGGGAGTCGGGCCTCAGCCGAAGCCGTGTCCCGTCGATTCGCCGTTCCCATGGTCACCGCGCACACCCCCGCCTCCGAGCGGAAGGCGATCCTCGACGCCGTGGGAGATGGCCGAATCCGTGCGGTGGCGAGCATACGTGTGCTCGATGAAGGATGGGATGTCCCGGGCGCCAAGCTCGGCATCGTCCTCGGAGACAGCACCCGGGGGGGCGGCCGCCAGCATGCGCAGCGCCTGGGGCGGATCCTCAGGCGCCAGGGGGATGCGGTGGCATCGCTCTTCGAGCTGGTGTCCGCCGGCACCCACGAGTTCTACGCCTCACAGAAGCGGAAGAGCGGGGTCCGATCGGTCCGGGAACGCCAGCTCGGTCTGGGAATCTGAGATGCTGACGCGTGCCGACGTCGCCCCCTTCCTTTCCGAGCGCAAGGGCTCGCTCGAGGTGGAGTTCCTGCGCGACCCAGGTGGACGCGTGACCCCCTTTCTCGATCGCCTTCTGCGGCTCGTGCGAAGGATGGAGGGTCGACCACGGAGCGTGATCCGGGAGGCACTCCGCCGGCAGGAGCGGCGGGTACGGGACGCAAGGCGGCTGACGGGAATCTCGCGGACCCTTCTCTCCATCTCCCGGTTCAGCCCGATCCCGGGCGCGGATCGGGCGTCGGAGGTCCGCGACGCCCTGTTCCGGGCACGCGGAGCTGCCTGGCCTCCGGTGCCCGGAGACGAGCGTTTCCCCTACGAAACCGCAGCCCTGGAGCTGAACCTTCCCCCTGCCGAGATCGACCGGCTGCTCTACGCCGATGACCCCGACTCACTGCTGCTGGTTCGGGCGCCCCGGTTGACCCCGAGGGCGCTGCTGCGTCGCTACAATCTGGATCTCGCCCGCGCGGTTCTCCTGGATGCGGAGTCGATCACGGTTCGAGCCAGGGGGGGCTGGAGGGACATCTTCCGGGCCATCAAGCTCGCGCGCCTGATGCATCGCATCGAGCCCGTGGGGAAACGGGGGTACCGGATTCACCTCACCGGACCCGCGGCCCCCTTCGTGACCCGCCCCCGACGGTATGGGATCCGTTTCGCGCGAGTCGTTCCCGCGCTGGCTCGCGCGCCGGGGTGGTCCCTCGAGGCCCGGATCCTCCACGAGGGGCGCATGGTCCCCTTCCGGCTGAGCCGCACCCCGGACATCGCTCCGGGAAGGGGCCGCCCGCCCCGATACGATTCGCGCTGGGAGGCCGATCTGGCGGCGGAGTTTCAGGAGAAGCTGGGGACGGAGCGCGGGGGCTGGACGCTCCATCGGGAAGATGTGCCCATCGCAGTGGGAGGAGACGTCTTCCTGCCGGACTTCACCTTTCGCCACACCGACGGGCGGATGGCCCTGGTCGAGCTCGTCGGGTTCTGGACACCCGAGTACCTGAGCGAGAAGCTTCGAAAGGTGGAAAGGGCCGGACTCACTCACCTCGTGCTGGTTGTGTTCCGAGGGCTCGCAGCCCATCGAGAGGAGGGGGTGGACGCCCTTCCCCAAAGGATGGAGGCGCTCCCGGGGAAGGTCGTCTGGTTCACAAAGCGCGCACAGATCGCCCCGGTGATGGAAGCGGTGGAAGCAGTGGCAATCGGAAACCCCGCACCCTGAACCGGCGTAGGAGAGTGGAGGGGCTTGTCGGCGCCCCCAAACCCACAGCCCCCGCGGCCCATGACGCTCATCCGCTGGATCCTGAAGTCTGTCGTCCTCGCCCTCCTGACAAAGCTGGCTCCACGCCTGATCCGCGTGATCGGCCGGCTCCTTGGAAGGATTTTCAGTTGAGCGGAGCGGGGAACGCCGGCTGGGTGACCCCCGTACCTCGGCGCGTGCGGCCCGCCTCCGCCATGACCTCTTCCCCGGCACCCACGAAGACCAGCACCCCGAACCCGCACGGCTCGATCGAGCATGAGGGGATGGACACCTCCAGCCGGAAGCTCCCGGATGAGGTCGGTTCGGCGGACACGAGCGGAACATCGTCGGGCGCCTGATCGGCACCGATTACCGTCCCGCTCGCGTCGTAGAGGACCAGATCCATGTCGTTGCAATCCTGGTCACAGACGCCGAGGATCACATAGGTCGCCCCGCCCTTCAGATTCAGGGATATGCTCTGATTCCCGCCGTTCCGCAGGAAACCGGTGTGGCGTTGACCGTCCTGGGAGAATCCCGATTGAGCCATCAGTACGACGGCGGAATCGAGCTGCACGCTCACCACGTCGCCCTGCGCTTCCAGGGGCGCGGGGGCAAGGAAATGCGCCGCAGAAAGGATCGAAACCGCGAGGAAGGCAGGGGAACGTCGCATGAGGGGGACTCCAGAAGGGGAAGAGGTCGCACCGATCCGCTGAGCGGATTTCCACACAAGGCAAGGGTTCCTTCCTTTGCGCAAGGCTTCCCGGCATGGGCCCGCCCTCATTCACGCTGTGGGTGCGGAGGGGAGTGAGGGCCTGCACCGGGCGCGCCCGCTCCCCCGCCCGAGCCTCACTCGGTGCTGCATGCCCCCGGTTCCCTGTGGATCCCCGTGAAGCGGAGGATGTCCTCCATGAGGCACCACCGGGTGACCGATGACTGCATGAGGTTCACGCCCACGAAAGCCGTGAGGAGGAACCAGTAGGTGCCTACCCACCAGCCCAGGCTCAGACTGATCAGGATGAAGGATCCTGCGATGAGGCGGATTTTCTGGTCCATTGACATGGGATCTTCCTTTGGAGTGGGTTCCCGGTTTCCGGGACTGGAGGTTGGATCAGGGGTGACGGGGGGTATCCCTCGCCGGAGGTGCCGCGCCCTTCCCCGAATCCGCAGTCGATTCCACCGATAGCTGAATCGCATGGATGGGATGCCGCGGATCGGTTCCGGTGTCGAAGGTTGTCACCGCTTCCATAAGCGCCTTCGCGCGGTCATCCGGAACGAGGGTGAACACCATGCGGGAGCTGTACGGGGCGGTGCTTCCGTACCAGCCCGGCATCCCCTGCGCATGGCCTTCGAGCGGCAGCCGACTGTACGCTGCGACACCGTTGCGCTCCAGGAGGCGAACCACCGCCGCGTCGAGGTCTTCGAGGTAGAACAGGAGGACAAGCTTCATTCCGGGTCTCCGGTCGGGTCAGGTGGGTGAGGAAGGGGTGGGTGCCGCTGTCGTGTCGGGGTTGGGCTGGGCGCCTTCCCCCTTCCGCATGAGGAAGTAGATCCCCGGCACCACGATCAGAGTGAGCACCGTCGAGGCCACGGCACCGGTGATGAGCGCCACCGCGAGCCCCTGGAAGATCGGATCGAAGAGGATCACCACGGCTCCGATCACCACGGTTCCTGCGGTGAGTGCGATCGGGCGGGTACGCACGGCGCCCGCTTCCAGGACCGCCTGCTTGAGAGGCACTCCCTGCCCCAGGCGGGCCTCCAGATAGTCGATGAGCAGGATTCCGTTCCGGACCATGATCCCTGCCAGCGCGATCATCCCGATCATGCTGGTGGCGGTGAAGAAGGCGCCGAAGATGAAGTGCCCCGGTGCGATTCCGATGAGCGTCAGGGGTATCGCAGCCATCATCACCAGAGGGGTCGTGAACGATCCGAACCAGGCCACGATGAGCACATAGATGAGTACGAGGGCGCCGGCGAAGGCGATCCCGAGATCCCGGAAGACCTCATAGGTGATCTGCCATTCCCCATCCCACTTGAGCACTGGCTCGCTCGTGTCCGTAGGCTGGCTCGTATAGAGCTGCGTCAGAGCACCCCCCGCCTCGGCGAGCTCCGCCAGTTCGTCGTTCAGATCGAGGATCGCGTAGACCGGGCTCTCCTGGCCCCCCGCTACCTCCGCCGTCACGTAGACCACGGACTGACCGTTCTTTCGATCCACCACCTGCGGCACGAAGGCGTCTTCCTCCGAAACGAGCGATGACAGGGGAATGAGCGCCCCCGCACTCGAGGCGAGGTGCAGACCCTCGAGACGGTCAGTCCCGGAACGGGCATGCTCGGCCATCCGCACCGTAACCGGAATCAGGGTGCGGGCCTCGGGCGCCGAGATGTGGGTCGCCGCCCGGCCTCCCAGCGCAATCGAGAGGCTCTCCACGATCCGGCCCTTCTCGACCCCGGCAAGAGCGGCGCGCTCCGGATCGACGCTGTAGCGGATTTCCCGCTGCGGTTCTCGAAGCGAGATATCCACATCTACCACGGAGGGATGTGCCCTGAAGCGCTCCATGACGGCTCGGGCAACCTCTTCCCGCACCTCGGGAGTGGGCCCGTAGATCTCCGCGACCAGCGTCGACATGACCGGGGGACCCGGAGGTACTTCCACCACCTTCACGCTCGCCCCGACCCCCCAGCGGTCTGCGGCCTCCTGCACGAGGGGTCGAAGTCCCAGCGCCACATCGTGACTCTGGGCGCTGCGATCTCCCTTGTCCACAAGGTTCACCTGCAGGTCGGCTACATTGGGGCCGCTCCGCAGATAGTAGTGCCGGATCATCCCGTTGAAGTTGAAGGGCGCTGCGTTTCCAGCGTAGAGCTGGACATCCGCTACTTCTGGGAGAGCGGTGGCGGCACGGCCCACATCCTGTGCCACGGCAAGGGTGGTTTCCAGCGGGGTGTCCTCGGGAAGATCGAGAATCACCTGAATTTCGTTCTTGTCGTCGAAGGGGAGCATCTTCATCGGAACGATGCGGGTCAGGAACATCGACCCGGAGCCGATCAGAAGGAGGACCACGACCCCCATCGCGATCCAGAGGCGTGAAGGTCGATCCAGGAGTGGCTCCATGACCCTCCGGTACGCCCGGTAGATGCGGGTTTCCTCGAGCATGTACTCCTTCTCATCGACCCCACGCTCGCCCTTGTGCTGGTTCTTCAGGAGCTTGAAGGCCAGCCAGGGGGTGATGATGAGCGCGACCCCGAGGGAGAAGAGCATGGCCACGGTGGCTCCCACAGGCATGGGACTCATGTACGGGCCCATGAGCCCCCCCACGAACAGCATCGGGAGAACGGCCGCGATCACGGTCAGGGTTGCAAGGATGGTGGGATTCCCCACCTCATCCACAGCGGCGCGAGCGGCCGCCCGCAGGGGGCGGTCCCGCATCGAAAAGTGCCGCTCCATGTTCTCGGCGACGATGATCGAGTCGTCGATCACGATGCCCGTGACGAAGATGAGGGCGAAGAGGGTCACCCGGTTCAGGGTGAAGCCGAATATCTGATAGACGAAGAGGGTGAGGGCGAAGGTGACCGGCACGGCCATCATGACGACAAGAGAGGCGCGCCATCCCATGGTCAGTGCCACTACGAGCCCCACAGCCAGGATGGCCATGAGCAGGTGCTCCTGAAGGGTGACCACCTTCTCTCGTGCGGTTTCCCCATAGTTCCTCACGATCTGGACGGTTACGTCGGCGGGAACGAGCGTTTCTTCCAGAGCATGAAGCCTCGCTTCGAGTGCGCGGCCTACCTGCGTCGCGTCGGCGCCAGGGCGCTTGGACACCGCGATCGCCACCATGGGCGTCCACCCCGCGGAGGCCTCGGTATGGAATGCGTACTGGGTGACCTCACCCGGTCCATCCACCACGCGGGCCACATCACCCACCTGCACGAGGGCCCCTCCGCGTACATCGAGCACCACGCGCTCTACATCGGCTGCACTCCCAAGAAAGGGTCCGGCCACCACACGCACGACCTCGCCGCCCCGCGTGAAGGATCCTGCGTCCGCCTGCAGGTTCGCAGCCTGCAGCCGTTCGGTGACCCATGCCGGGTCCACCCCGAAGGAGGCCATCCGCTCGGGGATGAGTTCCACGCGTATCTCGCGCGGCTCGCCCCCGGTGATCTCGACATCTCGCACCTCGGAAACCCCCTCCAGGTCGATGCGGAGCTCATCGGCCAGGGTACGAAGCTCCCCGGTGTTCAGGCTTTCCGAGCGAAGTGCAGCCGTGAAGAAGGGGACATCATCGATCGTGACGGTCTTCACGAGCGGGGCCATGAATCCGGGCGGCATCCGGTCCATGTATTTCATCAGCGTGCTGTAGAGGCGCACCACGCTGTCTTCCATGTCGCGGCCCACCTCATAGCGGACCGTGACCAGACCAAAGCCCGGCTGGGCATGGCTGTACACGTACTCAACCCCTTCAATGCCCTGAAGAACGGTTTCCAGCGGGATGAGAAGTCGGTTCTCGATCTCGTGGGGGGTGGCGCCCGGCATCGGCAGATAGAGATCGGCCAGCGGCACGATGATCTGAGGCTCCTCTTCCGAGGGCATCGTGGCGAGGGTCCAGATTCCCACCCCGAGCGCTGCGGCCATGAGGAGCGGGGTCAGCTTGGACTCGAGGAACGTCGAGGCGATCCGACCGGCGATGTTGCTTCGCATCGCCTCAGCCTCCCGCCGGTTCGAAGGGCTGATGCGTAACGCGCGACACGGGTTGTCCGTCGCGGAACCCACGGTCCGGGTTGCGCACGACCGTCAGGTCGCCGGGAGGGGCCGCGAGAACTTCGACCCGGTCATCGGTGATTCGCCCAACGCGGATCCAGCGGAGCCGCAGGGTATCGTTCATGACCGTGAAGACACCGGTCATCTGACCGTTCCTCACCAGCGCGTCGACGGGAATCCAGAGGGTGGTGGCGCCGGTCGACTCCGGGAAACCCAGCCGCACGAACGATCCGGGGAGAAGCTCCTTCGGCGACTCGGGGGCGATCTCGACCCGGAAGCGCCTGGAGGCCGCGTCGAGCGCCGGAACCACCCGAGCGACAGACCCGGCCGTCGCACCGGCATCGGTATCGACCCGGACCGGATCTCCGACACGAATCGATCCCGCCCTCTCGGATGGAATCTCTGCCACGATCTTCACCCCCGCTCCCGAGAGCTGCACAATGGGGTGGCCCGGTGAGGCCATGTCACCCGGGTCGCTCATTCGAGCCGTGACCGTGCCCGCGAAGGGGGCGCGTATATCGGCCCACGTGGCCTGGGCTTCGGCTTCCTGAAGGGCGGCCCGGGTGGATTCCATTGCCGCCCGCGCCTGATCCAGCTCGTGGAGCGAGGCGGCGCCATCCCGAGCGAGATTGTCGACCCTGGTGAAGGTCACCTCGGCCAGGCGAACGCTCGCGGCGGCGGATGCGATACGGGCCTGGACGTCACGGTCATCGACCCTCGCGATCCGGGCGCCCGTCGCGACCTGGTCTCCCACCTGAACCGCGACCTGTTCGATGGTTCCGGTCGTGCGGCTGGTGATGGGCACCTCCTGTAGTGCCACTGCCTGCCCTGCATAGGTGACCTCGGCCGAGGCCATCTGCGCCGAACTCGCGACCACCTCTACCGCGCCCAGTGGGCGAGCGGTGTCCGCCACGTCCTCTCCCCCGCATGCCGCGAGGGTCAGGGCCATCCCCACTGCCATCAGAATACGATTCATCGTCCACGACTCCCGGTTGAGATTTCCAGCGATTGTGGGGGGGCGAGGAACTCGACCGTGGCGATGGCCATGCTCAGGGCGGCCTCCGCATCGGCGACTCTCCGGGCCAGGGACGCTGCCCGCGCCTCGGCCTCGAGCAGATCGGCGACTGCGGCCATTCCTTCTTCGTATCGTCGGGCGAGCATTCGGACCGCTTCCGATGCGGCGCGTTCGGCTGCTCGTGCGCTTTCGAGCGCGGCCCGGGAGCTCTCCACCCCGCGGCGAGCCGAGCGGAGATCCGAATCGGCCTCCCTCTCTCTCTGAGCCTGCTCGAGCGTCACGGCGCGAAGCTCGGCACGGGCCGCCTCCGCTCTTCGCGTGAGGGTGGGCCCAGTGAAGAGCGGCACTGAAAGCTGGAGTCCCATGGACCAGTGCGCCTGTCGGTCGCTAGTGAGTCCAGGGGCGTGGGTCGAAAGAGCGCCGAGAAGCTGGAGGGAAGGGAGGCGCGCGGCCTCTGCCATCCGCGCCTCTGCCTCGGCCGCCTCGACCCCTGCCCGACCAGCCTCAAGATCGGCGCGCAGACCTGTCGCGCTGGAAAGAGGCGGGGTGCCAGCCAGTTCGCGCGAATCGTGCGCCTGGAGAAGGTCGGTCGGCGATTCGACCGGGACCGGCATCCGGCCACCCTCCCACCCGAGGTACTCGCCCAGCGCCTCCCGCGCGTCGACGACCGC
>JBGTMU010000060.1:0-26536 GCA_041743405.1 Longimicrobiales bacterium
CGACGGCCGGAGCAGCCGGTGCCTCTGCCTCTGAGGGAGCTGGCGTGGGCGGGAGTGTCGAAGAGCCTGCTCCGCATCCCGCGAGCAGGAGGGAGAGCGCGAGAACCGCGAAAAGGGAGCGTCGAGGCATGGAGGGCAATGGAAAGAGGGGGGAGAAGAACGTGAGGCCATTATACCGCCCGGCCCCTCGTTCCGCTCCCCCCTCATCCCCGGCGATCGCTTACCGGGATCCGGCTGGGCCCCCCGTCAGGGATGCAAGCTCCCCTGATCAGGGTTCCAAAATGGCATCGATCCTCGCAAGAATGTCCTCGAGATGCAGACGGGTGGTCGCATCCGAAGTGCGCCCGACGGCTCCCGCGACCTCGCTGTCGAGCGTGCGAAGCTGCCCACGCGCCAGCGGCGCGATGTCCGTGGCGCTCGCATCCTCGTCGCTCATCAGCTCCTCCATCCGGCTGACATACGCCCGCTGAAGGTTCCGGCGATAGGGGTCGATCGCAGCACCCGCCGAGAGCTCGCGCCAGATCGCGGTGCGGAGCTCGCCCAGCATCTGGGGAAGGGTATACGCCGCCGAACCGAGCAGCGCTTCCTGCTCGATCAGGCGCTTCATCCGCGCCACGTTCAGGACCTGGTTCAGCGCACCCACCTGAAGTTGCCGGATCCGGTCGGGAGTTCCTTCATACTGGATCTTCCAGAGGATGTCCTGGTCCAGCATCCAGGTCGGCGTCCGGAAGGCCTGGCGATCGAGGTAGTCGAGTGCACGCTGCTGCTTCTCCCGTGCGATGGGCGTATAGGGCTGCTGCGACTGCCCCTGGGCGCGCCGCGTCCAGTCCACGCCGCCGATATTCGTGCCCACATGCCCGATGAAGCGGTTCCACTGGCCGATGACCTGACCGTAGAGCTCCGCGAGCTGGCTGTAGTCCTCCCCTTCCTGGAAGGTCCATTCCTGCACGTTCGCCATGATCCGCTTCAGGTTCTCCACCCCGTAGTCGGACGAGCGCATGGCGTCGTCACCGAGCGCCTCGGTGAGCGAACCCGGGTCCCAGTTCGTGGGATCGCCGAAGCGGTAAATGGGATCGTCTTCGTGTTCGCGGATCCAGGCATTCAGGGTTGCCTTCTCGTCCTGTGGCGTCTCGGCATCGGGAATCCAGCGATGGCCCCACTCCATCGAGTACCGGTCGTAAAGCCCGACCTGCGGATGGAAGCAGGTGTCATCGCCCGGCTGCGCCACATAGTTGAAGCGGGCGTAGTCCATGATCGAAGTCGAGGTGCCGTTGCGGCATACCCACTCAGTCCGGAGCGAATCGACCGGAATCGCCGAGTGCCCCTTCTGGTTGTGGGGGAGTCCGAGCGTGTGACCCACTTCGTGGGCCGAAACGAAGCGGATGAGCTCGCCCATCACGGCATCGTCGAAGGCCACGCCCCGAGCTTCGGGGTTCGCCGCGGCGGTCTGGGTGAAGTACCAGTTCCTGAGCAGGTTCATCACGTTGTGATGCCACTGGATGTGGGTTCCGAGAATCTCACCCGTGCGTGGATCGAAGAAGCGCGGCCCCGAGGCGTTCTGCACCGGGGAGGCCAGGTAGCGGATGATGCTGATCCGCGCATCGGCCGGATCCCACTCCGGATCTTCCTCCGGGCTCGGGGGCATGCGGGCCACGATGGCGTTGCTGAAGCCGGCGGCCTCGTAGGCCACCTGCCAGTCCTCAACACCCTGCGCGAGGTAGGGGCGCCACTTCTCGGGGGTGGCCGGATCGATGTAGAAGACGATCGGCTCGACCGGGTCCACGAGTTCGCCACGCAGGTACGCGGCCGTGTCCGAGGGCACGAGCCGGAAGCGCTGGATGTAGCGCTGCTGGATCACGCGCTGGGCATCGGCCCCGAAGTCATTCATCTCGACCCGGAAGAAGCCGACGCGCTCATCGAAGAGGCGGGGCATCATCGGCTCGAGCGGGAGAATCATCAGCGAATGGCCGAACTCGACCGAGAGCGTTCCCCCGGCCGCGTTCGAAGGTGGGTTCTGCGCTTCGTAGGTGACGACGCGCCGCACCTCGATGTTCTCCGGGAAGCTGCGCATGGACTCCACGAACGTGCGGGGAGGGTCCAGCCGCCTCACATCGTATTCGGTCCTGCGCTGCCGTGTGAGGCCGATGATTGGAGCATCCGAAACGAAGAAGGCCGAGACGTCGATCACGACTCCGCTTCCACCCGGCGAGATCGCCTGGATCGGGAAGGTCTGGAGAATCGGCTCGAAGTTTGAGTTTCGGACGGCCTGATAGACCGGGAGTTCCGGGTCTGCGACGTTCTCGAAGCTCACCTGCCGGAGGAGGATCCGGTCCCCATTGCGCTCCCACCGGACCGATTCCGTGGTCTGGCGGTGTCCGCCGAAGCTGATTCCGCTTGCGGTCCGGGTGATCCGGGTGATGAGGATCATCTCCCGCCCGAGCGCCTCGTTCGGGATCTCGTAGAGCCACTTGTCCCCGACCTGATGGACGGTGAACAGCCCCTCGTCGGAGGTGGCCGAAGCCGGAACCACTTCAGTGTAGGGCTTGATCCCGTTTGCGGTATCCCCGGCTGCTTCGGTGTCCTGGGTCAGCGTGACCGGGGCGGCCACGGCATCCCTCGCTCCGAATGCGGTGATCGCGAGCGCGAGTGCGGGGAGAAGGATGTAGCGCGTGCCTGCAGACAACCGATGCGTCATCGGATCGTCCTCCTTGAAAGATGCAACAATGTGAAGGTGTGTCCGCAAAGTGCGATCTCTGTGGGGTCTCTCGCAAGTCGGCTGGGGATGGGTTCCAGCGCTTTCTCCCGCCCTGTCCCTTTTCGGAATGGTCGCTCCTGCCATACTTTGGCGAGGAGCATGTTCGTGTCACCGGTTGCGCATCCCTTCTTCCCCTCCACGGGAGAGCATGATGGCCCAGGCACGGGAGTACCCTACCCGGCAGATCCGGAACGTGGTTGTGCTCGGTCATGCCGGAGCCGGAAAGACCTCGCTCGTCGGGGCGCTCTGCTACGCGGCCGGGAATTCCCGCCGGCGCGATCAGCTCGAGTCGGGGCAGGCCCTCACGATGACCACACCGGAAGAGGTGGCGCACGGCGTTTCCATGCAGCTCACTCCGGCGTATGCGGAGTGGCTCGACACGAAGATCAATCTTCTCGATACCCCGGGGTATCTCGACTTCACGGGGGAGGCGCTCGCGGCTGTGCAGGTGGCCGACGCAGCCGTGATCGTGCTCGGGGCCACCTCCGGAGTCGAGGTGGGAACCGAGAAGGTCTGGGAATACTGCGAGGCCAGGGGGATTCCCCGGATCCTCTTCGTATCGGGCATGGACAGGGAGAACGCCGACTTCGATGCGGTATACGAGGAGGTCAAGTCCCGCCTCACCCCGAAGGTGCTCCCCGTCGAGATTCCGGTCGGGTCCGGGGACAGCTTCCGGGCGATCGTGAACCTCTTCAGCGAAAAGACCCACGTCTACCGCGCGCCCGACGGTCGAGGAGAGTACGATCCGGCTGAGATCCCCCCGGAGCTGGAATCGAAGTTCACGGAGTGGGAGACGGAGCTTCAGGAAACGCTCGCCACCACGGACGAGCGGCTCCTCGAGGAGTACCTGGAAGGGGGTCGGATTTCACGCGAAGAAGCCATCGAGGCCATCGCGCGCGGGATGGCGCGGGGCGAGATCGTGCCCCTCTTCTGCGGCTCATCCCGGCACGGATACGGGATCCGCGCCCTCCTTCGGAAGATGGTGGAGCTCTTCCCGAGCCCGGCCGAAGCGGGCCCCGTGCGCGCAGAGCGACCGGGGATCAACCAGGAAACGGAGCTTGCGCCCGACGATGGGGAGAGCTTCTCCGCGCTCGTCTTCAAGACCACGTCGGAGGCCCACGTCGGGGGACTCTCCTATTTCCGGGTGTACAGCGGGAGCGCCCGGAACGGCTCGGAGGTGGTGAATGCCGGGCGCGGGGCGGCCGAGCGCCTGAACCACCTCTCGATTGCCCAGGGGAAGGAGCGAACCCCGGTGAGCGTGCTCCACGCCGGGGATATCGGGGTGGTCGGAAAGCTGCGTGACACGCATACGAACGACACCCTGTCTTCCTCCGAACGCCCGGTCATTCTTCCCGGGACCCGCTTCCCCCGGCCTGATATCTCGCTTGCCATCGAAGGGGAAGGCCGATCCGACGAGGACAAGCTCGGAGAAGTGCTGGTCTCGCTCCGGGAAGAGGATCCCACCTTCCACTTCGAGTTCAACCCCGAGCTCCACCAGACGCTGATCCGGGGACTGGGCGAGCTCCATCTGGAGGTCCAGGTCGAGAGGATGCGGCGGCGATGGGGGGTCAAGGTCCGGACCGGCCAGCCGCGGATCGCATACCGTGAGACGATCGAGGGGAGCGCGGAGGCGCAGGGGCGCTACAAGAAGCAGTCGGGGGGGCGAGGGCAGTTCGGCGACTGTCGAATCCGGATCGAGCCCCTTCCCCGGGGGAGCGGCTACGAATTCGTGGATGCGATCAAGGGGGGGGTGATTCCGGGGAAGTACATCCCGTCGGTCGATCGCGGGATTCAGGATGCCGCCCAGCGGGGAATTCTGGCCGGGTTTCCCATGGTGGATTTCCGGATCGAATGCTACGACGGCTCGTACCACTCGGTCGACTCGTCCGATATCGCCTTCCAGGTGGCGGGGTCGATGGCCTTCCAGAAGGCGGCCCGGGCAGCGGGCCCGATCCTTCTCGAGCCAATCATGCAGGTGGAGGTCGTGACCCCCACCGAAATGATGGGCGATATCCTCGCCGACATCACGCAGCGCCGGGGGAAGGTGCTCGGGATGGACCCGAGCGGGGGGCGCACGGTGGTCCGGGCCCGCGTTCCCCAGAGCGAACTCTACAAGTACGCGGCTGCGCTCCGCGCGCTGAGCCAGGGACGGGCGCACCACACCCGGAGCTTCTCGGGGTACGAGCCAGCGCCGGAGTCGGTGGCGAAGCGGGTGATCGAGGAGACTGCCGGGAAGGCGTGAGCCGCTATTCTTCCGGCGAGAGAATCACATCCATGAAGGCCTCTCCGTACCGTTCGAGTTTCGTGGGGCCGACCCCGGATACCTGGAGGAGGGCTCCGACCGAGCGCGGACGCAGGATCGACATTTCGCGAAGGGTGCGATCGCTGAAGATCACGTAGGCCGGGACCCCCTGCCGATCCGCCAGCGACTTCCGCAGGTCGCGGAGCCGCTGGAATAGCGCCTCATCTTCATGCGTGGGTTCAGGGAGGTCCGCGGTCGGGCTCTCTCCGCCACGGCTGCGCCGCCGGGCCGGCGCCCCGATGGCGCCCGTCGCGGTCCACACTGGTTCTTCCCCCGAACAGACGTCGCAGGAACCCCGGCAGGGATCCATCTCTTCGTCGAAGTAGTGGAGGATCTCGCGGTGACGGCATCCGCCCCCGTCGAGAAGGCGGAAGAGCTCCACGGTCCCCCGGTGCCGCCGGTCATAGAGCTCCGGGTCTTCGATCCCGTCCAGGAACCGCTCGTGCATCTTCACGTCGGCCCACGAATAGAAGATCACGCAGTCGCTCGGCTCCCCATCGCGTCCGGCCCGCCCCATTTCCTGATACCAGGCCTCGATGTCCTTCGGCATGTCGCGGTGCACCACGAAGCGCACGTTGGACTTGTCGATGCCCATGCCGAAGGCGACGGTCGCGACGATCACATCCACGTCGTCGCGCTGGAACGCCTCCTGGTTTGCGGCGCGGACGTCATCGGGGAGTCCCGCGTGGTAGGGGCGGGCGCGGATGCCGGATTGCGTGAGGAAGTCGGTGGTCTGATCCACGGCCTTCCGCGACAGGCAGTAGACGATTCCGCTTTCCCCCGGGTGGCGCCGGATTACCGAGAGGATTTCGCGGCGGGTGTTCCCGCTGCCCTTCTTTCGGACCGCGATCTGGAGATTCCGGCGGAAGAAGGAGCCCTTGTACCCGGCGGGCTTCCGCATCCCGAGCTGCCGGAGCACGTCGGCAGCGACCCTGCGCGTGGCCGTCGCGGTGAGCGCGAGAACCGGCACATCGAGCTCGGCGCTGAGCCCCTGAAGTCGCCGGTAGGAAGGACGGAAGTCGTGTCCCCACTGCGAGATGCAGTGGGCCTCATCCACCACGAGGAGGGAAATCGGGCAGGCCTGCACGAAATCCCGGAGGCTGCCGTCCAGCGCTTCCGGCGCCAGGTACACGAGTTCGTATTCCCCGCGGCGCAGGCGCCCGAGGCGGTGCGAGCGCTCCTCGAAGTCGAGTGTCGAGTTGATCTCTGCGGCCTCGAACCCGAGCGCCCGGAGGGCGTCGACCTGATCCTTCATGAGAGAGATCAGGGGCGAGATGACGAGCACGGTTCCGGGAAGAATCCGGGCGGGAAGCTGGTAGGTCAGCGACTTCCCGGCGCCTGTCGGCATCACTGCGATGCAGTCGCGCCCCTCGAGCACGGCGTCAATCACTTCGCGCTGGCCCGGGCGGAACTCGGAGAAGCCGAAGGTTTCACGGAGAACGGTGAGGGGGTCGCGCGAGCGGGGGATCTGCATGATGAGGGAAGAGCGTTCCGGAAGTCGGGGGGGTCGGGATGCGATGTGTCGCCCGAGGCGGGATCGAGCCGTCCGCCCGTCGGCGGCCTTCGGGCCCCTCAGGGTAACCCGGGTGAGGCGCCGTCGGAATGGGTGAATGAGCATCGATGGTTGACATCAGGACATCATCAGTTGATGCTTTGATGTCATGAGAACCACACTCACCATCGACGACGATGTCGCGGTCCGCCTCGAGAAGCTGCGCCATCAGCGCGACGACTCGTTCAAGGCGATCGTGAATGACCTGCTGCGACGGGGCCTTGGGGAGCTGGATCGCCCGGGGGATGGGCGGCCGGAGTATCGAACCGCGCCTCACGCCTCCGGGCGCTGCCGCCTTCCAAATCTGGACAAGCTGGCCGACGTCCTCGCCTGGGCCGAGGGGGACGACTTCAAGTGATCCTGCTCGATGTGAACCTGCTGGTATACGCGAAGATGGACGCGATGCAGCTTCACGATCCCGCGCACCGGTGGCTGGACAAGCAGTTGAACGAAGTGGGTGGGGTGGCCATTCCCTGGGCCAGCCTTCTGGGCTTCGTCCGGATCGTGACGAACCCCCGCATCTTCGAGAACCCGATGTCTGTCGGAGATGCGTGGGAGCAGGTCCGTGACTGGCGCTCCCTTCCGAGCGTCTACGCCCCCGAGCCCGCCGAGCGGTACCCCGAGATTCTGCGGGAACTCATGAGGGAGGTAGGCCGTTCCGAGCAGATCCCGGACGCTCACCTCGCGGCGCTCGCGATCGAAAACGGCCTCACGCTCTGTTCGACCGATCGTGATTTCGCGCGTTTCAGCGGGCTCAAGTGGCAGAATCCGATCGAGGGGTAGGGCTGCAGGCGGACCCGCCTCGATGTCGGTCGTGCGCGATCCGCCCCGGAGTCGTATACTGCCACGCGCTCCCATGTACGTCCCAGGACCGCTGAATGCCGCGAGCCGTTACCCGCCGGAGGTTGAACGAATGCGCAGATCCACCCTGTCCACGACGATGCTCCTTCTTCTTCCCCTTCTCGCTGGCGGATGTGCGTCGGCGGGCGCGGGGCCGCACAAGGAGGCGATCAACCATACGGGGCAGCCCGTGGGCGGGCTCTTCAGCCCCATCGTGCGCACCGGGAACCTCTATTTCCTCTCCGGCGTGATCGGTCGAAGCCAGGACGGGGAGATCGGTGCGGCCACGCGCCAGGCCATGGATGGGGTGCGTACGCGCCTCGAGGCCGTGGGCGCCACCATGGATGATCTGGTCAAGTGCACGGTCTACCTGATCGACATGGCGGACTACCAGGGTATGAACGAGGTCTATCAGTCCTACTTCCCCGGGAACCCCCCGGCGCGGACCGCCATCGCCGTGCAGGCGCTTCCCGCCAACGCGCAGGTCGAGGTCACCTGCGTGGCGGCGGTCTGAACCGTGGCTGACCGGAAAGGTTCTGGAATCGGAAGAAGGGATTTCCTCAAGACGGCCGGGCTCGGCGCAGGGGCCCTGGCGGTGGGTGGATCGCTGGGCGCCGCGGGCCCCGAAGAGGCGTCGTCCACTCCTGCCCGTCTCGACGCCCCGGCCCTGCATCTCGGAGGGGCGCACCCCGAGGTCGTGGTGGTGGGCGCGGGCGCCTTCGGCGTGTGGACCGCGCTCAAGCTCCGTGAACTCGGAGCCCGCGTCACCCTCGTCGACCTCTACGGACCCGGGAACTCCCGTTCCACCTCGGGCGACGAAACCCGAGGTGTCCGGACGAGCTACGCGAACCGCGATCAATGGTGCAGTTGGGCCTCGATGGCGATCGAGCGATGGAAGGCCTTCGACGCCGAGTGGGGTCCGACGATGGGCTCGCCCCTGTTCTACACGACCGGGGACCTCCTCATGAGGGAGGCCTGGGACGACTCCCTCGAACAGGTTCGGCTCACCTTCGAACGAAACGGGATTCAGTATGAAGTCCTCGACGCGGACGAACTTCGCTACCGCTGGCCCCAGATCAGCGGCGAAGGAGTCGGGACGGCGCTTCACGAGGTGAATGCCGGGGTCGTGCGGTCGAGGGACGCCTGCCAGCGGGTTTCGGATGTATTCCTCAGGAAGGGCGGCTCACTCCGCATCGGGCGGGCCGCGCTCGGGGAGAGCGCCGGAGGGCGGCTTCAGAACGTGACGATCGAGCCGGGCGAGCCGCTCTCGGCCGAGCACTTCGTCTTCGCACTCGGCCCCTGGCTCCCGAAGGCATTCCCCGACCTCATGGGGGAGCGTATCCGCATCTCCACGATGGGGCACGTCTACTACTTCGGGACTCCGCCGGGAGACAACCGCTTCGCCTTCCCGAACCTCCCGAGCTTCGGGATGTCCGGCTACACCGGCTGGCCGACCCTTCCCCCCGACAACCGCGGGCTCCGCATCCGGACGGGAGGAAGCCAGGCCGATGACCCGGATACCTCGGTGCGCTGGATACCGGAGGAACACCATGAGCGGGTTCGCGCCACCCTGGCTGAGCGTTTCCCCGCCATGGCGGAGCAGCCGCTCGTCGAGACGCGGGCGTGTCACTACGAGGGGAGCAGCACACGCAACTGGTTCGTCGACCTCCACCCCGGGTTCGAGAATGTCTGGATTGCGGGCGGTGGGAGCGCCGAGGGCTTCAAGTTCGGTCCGATGCTCGGCGATCTGATTGCCGGGCGGGTCCTGGGTCTGGGGCTCCATCCCGAGGTGGACCAGGAATTCCGGTTCAGAGATGACGACGTTTCGATGACTCCCCACCCTGGCGAACCCCTGATCTGGGAGACCCGCGCATGAGCGCGATCCTTCTCGCGGCCTTCGGACTCGGCACCTTCGCGCTGGGTTACATCTTCTATTCGCGTTTCATCTCGGAGAAGGTGTTCCGGCTGGACCCCGATTTCGAGACGCCCGCTCACGCCATGGAAGACGGGGTCGACTTCGTCCCCACGAACAAATGGGTGCTCTGGGGGCACCATTTCACGTCGGTGGCCGGAGCCGCCCCCATCGTGGGTCCGGCGATTGCGGTGATCTGGGGGTGGCTCCCGGCCTTCCTCTGGGTCGTGTTCGGGACGGTGTTCTTCGCAGGGATCCATGACGCGGGGGCACTCTGGGCCAGCACCCGGAACGGCGGGAAGTCGATCGGGGCGCTCACGGAATCCGTGGTGGGGAAGCGTGCGCGCGCACTCTTCATGATCGTGATCTTCCTGCTGCTCCTGATGGTGAACGCGGTCTTCGCGATCATCATCGCCCGCCTCTTCGTGGACTTCCCGAGCAGTGTGATCCCGGCCTGGTTCGTGATTGCGGTGGCGCTCGCGGTCGGCTGGCTCCTGTATCGGCGCGGGGTGCCGCTGTTCTGGCCCTCGGTGATTGCGGTGCTGCTCCTGTACGGCTCGATGTTTGTGGGAGATCAGGTCCCCGTGAGCCTCCCGGAGACGATGATGGGGCTCGGATCGCCGGCGATCTGGGTTCTCATACTGTTTGGATATGCATTCGTGGCATCGCTCCTGCCCGTCTGGATGCTTCTCCAGCCACGGGACTATGTGAACGGGCTCCAGCTCTTCGTAGGGCTCGGGCTCTTCTTCCTGGCGCTCATCTTCGCGAATCCCACGGTGGTGGCACCCGCGCTGAATGCGTCCGTACCGCCGGACGCTCCCCCGCTGATACCACTCCTCTTCGTGACGATCGCCTGCGGCGCCATCTCCGGGTTCCACGGGCTCGTCTCTTCGGGAACCACCTCGAAGCAGATCGACAGGGAAACGGATGTGCGGTTCGTGGGCTTTCTCGGGACCATCGGAGAGGGCTCGCTCGCGCTTGCCGCGATCATAGCCTGCACCGCCGGGTTCGCCAGCCTCGGAGAGTGGGAGACCTACTACACCTCCTTTGCGTCAGGAGGTGGGATCGCGGCCTTCGTCCAGGGGGGAGGCACTATCATTTCGGAAGGGCTGAACCTCCCGCTCCACTTCGGGCAGACGCTCCTCGCGGTGATGGCAGTCCTCTTTGCCGCGACCACCATGGACACCGGGGTCCGGCTCCAGCGCTACATCATTCAGGAGTGGGGGACGATCTACAACATTCCGGTGCTCACTGGACGTGGGCTCTCGACCTCCATCGCGGTGGCGGCCTGTATTGCACTGGCCTTCGGGGCGGGGGGGAGCGGGGGAACGGGAGGGCTGGAAATATGGCCCCTCTTCGGGACGACGAATCAGCTCCTCGCGGGGCTCACCCTGCTCGTTCTGAGCGTCTTCCTCATGAAGCTGGGACGCCCGACCCGCTATACCCTGATTCCCTTCGCCTTCGTCCTTTCAATGACGATCTTCGCGCTCCTCATCCAGCTCGCCGGCTTCTGGGATCAGGGGCGCTACTTCCTCGCGGCGACGGATCTACTGATTCTCGTGGCCACGATCTGGGTGGCGCTGGAGGCGCTCGGGGCGCTCAGCAAGGCTCGGCGCGCGGGACGGTAGCGGGGCGGCACGCGGGAAGGGCGGGGCTTGCTGTCCCCACACGATCCCGGCATCGTTCGTGTGCGAGTGGGTCCGCCCTGGCTCGTGCCTGCCCCTCCTTCCCCCGCCCCCGATGGCGACCGAGCTCTCACGCATTTTCCCCGGCGACGACAAGATGTCTCGTCTCTGCCGGGAATTCGACTGGGCCTCTACTTCCCTCGGCCCTCCCGACCAGTGGCCGGGCAGCCTCTGCGCGCTGGTCGGGGAAATCCGGGGAGTCCGCGTGGTCTGCCAGGAAACGGCGGCCCAGGTGCGGGCCGAACAGGAGGCGACAGAGTGGGAAACCGAGGTCCGCTTTCGCCTTCTGGCGGAATCCATGCCGCAGATCGTCTGGACCGCGCTCCCCAATGGGGAGGTGGACTATCAGACCCGGGCTGTGCTCGACTATACCGGGAAGACTCCGGATGAACTGAGGGGCGAGAAGTGGCTGGACGTGCTCCACCCCGACGATGTCGAGCCGACTGTGGAGGCGTGGACTCACAGTGTGACCACGGGGGAGGTCTACGAGGTGCAGTTCCGGATCCGGCGATGCGATGGGGAATACCGCTGGTTTCTCACGCGGGCGGTCTGTTTCCGGGGAAAGGAGGGGGAGATCGAGCGCTGGTTCGGAACGTCGACGGACATTCATGACCAGCTCGCGATTCAGGAAGGGTCCAGAAGGTTGTCGGAACGCCTCACCAAGACGCTCGAAAGCATTACCGACGCCTTCTATCTGCTCGACCGGGAGTGGCGATTCCGGTTCGTGAACAGCGAGGCAGCGCGGGCGATGGAATCCGATCCGGATGTCGTTCTCGGATCCGTGATCTGGGAAGGCTTCCCCGCGACCGTGGGCACCGAGATCGAGGTCGAGTACAGGCGCGCCATGGAGAGCGGGGAAACCGCCGCGTTCCGCTACTTCTATGCGCCCTTTTCCCGCTGGTTCGACATACGCGCCTACCCTTCGAGCGAAGGGCTTGCGGTGTATTTCCGGGACGTGACTGCGGAGCGCGAGGCCCATCTCCGGCTGAAGGAGCAGGCCGAACTCCTCGAACGCGCGCAGGACGCGATTCTGGTGCGGAAGCTCGACCACACCATCGACTTCTGGAACGCGAGCGCCGAACGGATCTACGGGTGGTCCCCGAAAGAAGCCATTGGACGTTCGGTTGCCGAGCTCCTCTACAGCGACACGGGGCCGTTCCACGCAGCCACTGCGAAGGTGCTCGAGCGCGGCGAGTGGACTGGCGAGCTCGAGCATCGCTGCAAGGACGGAAAGACGCTCATCGTCGAGGGTCGCTGGTCCCTCGTACGAGGCGAAGATGGGGAGCCCGCGCGGATCCTGGCCATCAACACCGATGTCACCGACCGGAAGAAGCTCCTCGTCCAGTTTCTCCGGGCCCAGCGGATGGAGAGCATCGGAACCCTCGCCGGGGGGATCGCACATGACCTGAACAACGTCCTCGCGCCGATCCTCCTTTCCATCGGGATGCTGAAGGCCGACGCCGAGGATCCGGACACCCGGGAGATCCTCAACACCATCGAGGCGAGTGCCCAGCGTGGAGCGGACATGGTGCGGCAGGTTCTCGCCTTCGCCCGGGGGATCGATGGTGCCCAGATCACCGTGGATCTGCCCCGGATCCTCGGTGACCTGAAGCGCATTTCGAGGGACACCTTCCCGCGCAACATCGAGCTCCGGATTACGGCGCCCGAGACGCTGCGGCGCGTGGTGGGTGATCCCACACAAGTCCATCAGGTGCTCATGAACCTGCTCCTGAACGCGCGCGACGCGACGGCGGCACACGGAGGCGTCATCGAGGTCGTGGCCGAGAATGTCGAACTGGACGACCACTACGTGGGGCTGCACGAGGTCGCGACCCCCGGAGCGCATGTCAAACTTTCGGTGTCCGACTCGGGGGAAGGGATGGACGCCGAGACGCTGAGTCAGATCTTCGATCCCTTCTTCACGACGAAGGAAGTGGGATCGGGAACGGGGCTCGGCCTCTCGACTGTGCAGGCCATCGTGCGAAGCCATGGCGGCTTCGTGTCGGTCTATTCGGAGCCGGGGCGAGGCTCCACCTTCCGCGTCTATCTCCCGGCCGCCGAGGCGGCCGACGTGCCGGAGGAGGCACGCCGTGCGCCCGAGCTCAGGCGGGGGAAGGGCGAGCTGATTCTCGTGGTGGACGATGAGATCGGGGTGCGGGCGATCACGCAGCAGACCCTGGAAGCGTTCGGGTATCGGGTGGTCACGGCGACCGATGGAGCGGACGCCGTGGGCGTGTACGGCCGGAGAGGCAACGAGATCGACCTCGTCCTCACCGACATCATGATGCCGATCATGGACGGGCCGATAATGGTCCGGGCGCTCAGGCGCATAAATCCTGACGTGCGGGTCGTCGCCGCGAGCGGGCTGGGGCCGAAGGGAGAGGAGGCGCGGGCGGCGGAGTGGGGGGTGCGGCACTTCCTTCCGAAGCCGTACACCGCCGAGATCCTCCTGCGGACGATCGGGGAAGCGCTTGAAGAGGCCATCGAACCATGAGTGTGCCTCCGGGTTTTCGCGGCTTCCTCCACCTCCTGAACGAGTTCTATGAGGGGCGGCATCGGGGGGCGCTCGCGCGGGAGAGGAGGGAAGAGGAAGATCTCTTCATGCTCCTCGTGTTCTCGGAGGTGATGGGTATCCCGAACCCGGCATCGTACTACACCCTGGAGCTGATGCCGCTCCTGTACGATCGGTTCCATGACTGGCACCTCCGAATGGGGATGGAGCATTCGCCGCTCGACCATGTCCGCTGCTGCTGAGGGGCTGCCGTCCCGCCCCCTCGTGTTCGTAGGCGGGAAGGGCGGGGTGGGGAAGACGACCGTCGCGGCTGCGCTCGCGCTCGGCGCGGCCCGCTCGGGGCTGCGCACCCTCCTCGTATCGACCGATCCCGCTCACTCCCTCGGGGATCTCTTCGACCGGGAAATCGGAGACCAGGAACGGGAGATCACCCCGGGGCTTCACGCGCTCGAGGTGGATCCCGAACGCGAGGTGGAGAGGTACCTGGAGCGGGTCAAGAACACGATGCGGAGCTTCGTTCGGCCGGCGCTCTACCCCGAGATCGAGCGCCAGATGGAGCTCACCCGGCACTCCCCTGGAGCGGCGGAGGCGGCCCTCATGGATCGGATGGCCGCCCTCATGCACGAAGGCCGCGCGCGCTACGACCGGATCGTCTTCGACACCGCCCCCACCGGGCACACGCTTCGACTCCTCGCCCTGCCGGAGATGATGTCCGCCTGGACCGATGGGCTGCTCCGCAGTCGCGATCGGTCGGATGCGCTCGGGGAAGGGGTCGACCGCCTTTCCCGGAGAAAGTCGGAGGGCGATGAGCTCTCGATGATCGATCAGGTGGACGAGACCCCCTCCGACGAGCGGAGTGCCCGCATCCGGGAAGCGCTGCTCGAGCGTCGGCGCACCTTCACGCGGGCCCGGCGCGCACTTCTCGATCCGGAGGTCACGGCCTTCCTCCTGGTGCTCGTGCCGGAGAAGCTCCCGATTCTGGAAACGGGAAAGGCGCTGGAGGTGCTCCGCCGACATGGGATTCCGGTGGCGGGGCTCGTGGTCAACCGGGTGCTGGAGAAGGGCACGGGGGTTGAGTCTTCCGGCGACATCGAGTTCCTCGAAGGTCGCCGGGCTCAGCAGGCCGAGTACCTCGCCCGCATCGACCGGGAGTTCGGGGACCTCCCGCACTTCCGGCTCCCCTTCTTTGCGCGCGATGTGGAGGGGTTGAGCGGGGTGGAGGGGGTGGCGGAGCTGCTTTTCAGGGAGTAGCAGGCGCATCCAGGAGCCGGGCGACCGCATCCCGGATCAGCTCCACGACGGCGTTTCTCGCGATCCCCTGGTCCGCATTGGTGACCACGGCCGCGCCGAGGTTCAGCTCTGGCACGATGATCAGGTTCGCCTTCCAGCCGACGTTCGAGCCACTGTGTCCCGCTGCGTATCCCCCACCGGGGAGTCGGTAGATCTCATAGCCGAGCCCGTAGGTGGCCGCGACAGAGTCCGGCACCATCATGGAAGCAAGAGTCGAGGGGTCCAGGACGCCTCGCCCCACCGGCTCGCCGGCCTGCCCCACGAAGTGCGCGGCAAGCAGGCGCGAGAAGTCTTCCGCCGAGGTGTAGAGCCCCGCACCCGCGAGCCCCGTGAACAGGCGGTGACGTCCATCGCGCTCCGGATCGTCGCTATGCGGCGTGGCGACGCTCCGAGCCACATCGGGACTCCAGCCGAAGGTGCTCCGGTTCATCCCGAGCGGCTCGAGAACCTCCTTTCGCATATACTCGGCGAAGGATTCTCCGGTGACCTCCTCGATCAGGAGCTGCAGTACCATGTATCCCCCGCCCGAGTACATGAACGCGGTGCCGGGCTCCGTGGTGATCCGGATTCCGGGGTTTCCATCCGGGTCGCGCCGGTTCAGGTCATCGACAAGCCCCGGGAGCTCTGCGTCCAGATCCACGCCTGAGAGGCTCGGCACATTGATCCCCGCCGTGTGGCTGAGGAGCCTCCGTACGGTCACCCCGTCCGGGTCGAACTCTCCCGTCGGAACCCGCCACCCCTCAAGATATGCGTTGACGGGCTCGTCGAGTTCGACCTGACCCCGCTCCACAAGCCGCATGACTCCCCAGGCGGTGAGAAGTTTGGAAATGGAACCCACCTGAAAGAGGGTGGATGGGGTCACCGGGTCGGGTCGATCGCGGTCCATGCGCCCGAACCCCCGGCTCCAGATGGACCCGTCGTCCGCGAGCGCCACGGCCAATCCGACTTCTCCCGCCGCGGCGAGTGCCTGCGGTACGATCCTGTCGAGTTCCCCCGAGACATGGCCGAGAAAGGAAGTGATGCGAGGCGGGGGGCCGGATCGGGTCTTCTCCCCGGAGATGGCGATGAGGTTCGAGCCCACCCAGATCTCTCCGGTAAAGGCGGTGTCGTCGGAGAAGGTCAGGACCGCTTGTCCCGGCCCTTCGGGAAGCTGGAGCCCGAGGGTGAGCGTCGATCCAATGAGCAGGACGGTGGTCACTGCCGCAGGGGGGAGCGATCCGAGGCGGAGTTGCCCGGCGGACTCCGAGTCCGGGGCATGCATCAGTTCGATCACGCCGTCCATGGAGCGGCCCCCGAAGTCGGCGACGAACTCGTAGCGTCCAGAGAGGTCTGCGCCCGGCGGCTGGGCCGCGAGGAAGGATGGGAGCCCGGCCATGCCGATCCACAGGAAAGCGAGGAAGAAGGCGGCGCTCGCAGGTGAGCAGGAGAGGGTCGGTCCGAATTGCGGTCGGTTCATCAGATCACGAAGAGCAGAAGGAATCCCACGATGGAAAAGGCGGCTCCGAGCCCCGCGAGGCGGGATCCGTGGCGTGCCCCGATGGGAAAGGGATGGAGAAGCCAGCGGAATGCGGTGGAACGAGCTCGGACAAGGAGCCCGAGGAGAACCCACCATACGCCGATCCCTGCGACCGGAATGGCCCAGGCACTCCGAAGCCCGCCCGATCGGGCGGTTCCGGCATAGTCGATCAGAGGTACCGCCGGTCCGAGAAGCAGGAGTGCGCCCGCCGCGACCGCGCCGATCACGAGGGGAGGGAGCACGAGCCAGTGCCACCCTCTCATGGTCGATCCCTCGAGCCGGAACCGCTCGTCGACGGCCCGCGCGAGGATCCACGCTGCAAGCAGAGCGAGAGGTCCTACCCAGGGCAGGAGAGCCAGCCCGAGGAAGGTCAGCCCGAAGACGCCGAGCGCGAGTCGCTGCTCCTTCGTCGCGGGGTTCGAGTCCGGGGCGGTATCCGGGGGCGACGGCTCCTCCATCCAGCGGGACGGGGGACCCAGTCGGTCGAGTACCGCCTCGACTTCATCGCGGGTCAGCGACTCCGACCCCGAGGCAGCGGCGGCCTCCCGAACATGGTCACGGATGTCGGAGATGACCTCATCCACGTCGAGTGTGGAACCGCGCAGGATGGACCGAACCTCCTCCAGATACAGTTCCAGCGCCACGGATGCCTCCGGCTTCAGATGACTACTCATCGGATCCTCCCAGATGCTGCTCCAGCCCCGCGACGAGCCCTCCCCACCGTTCCAGCATCCACTCGAATTCCGCCTCTCCGCTCCGCGTGAGTCGGTAGTATTTGCGGGCCGGACCGTCCGGTGATTCCTCGAGCTCGCTGGTGACGAGCCCTTCGCGCTTGAGCCTGTTCAGGAGCGGGTAGACCGTGCCTTCCCCGACCTGCAGGGGGGCCAGTCGGGAGAGGCGCTGAACCAGTTCATATCCATAGCACCGCTGCTCCCTGAGCGTCGCCAGGACGACCAGCTCGAGGACTCCCTTGCGGAGCTGGGAGATCCAGTTCTCCCTGAAATCCGAGATCATATCAGTACTGGGTTATGCATGGTACTGGTACGATACAGGAGTGGGTGGGGTGGGTCAAGGGGGGGTGTGTGTCTCTGGCGCGCGAGGGAGAGGGATCTCTGCCGGATGCTGAGCTCGGACGTCCCCTCGAAGTCGCTCCGAGTTGACTCGAACCCCGCCATCCTCCATCACTTGGAGCCATGAGACCCACTTCCGGCGCGTCCCGGTCGAAGCCTGCCCCACCCGCGGTCGTTCCGGGGAAAGAGGGCGGGCTCGGTACCTTCGGGGGCGTTTTCACCCCGTCGATCCTGACGATCCTCGGGGTCATCATGTACCTGCGGTTCGGCTGGGTCGTCGGGAATCTCGGCCTGATCGGGACTCTGGTCGTGGTGACGCTGGCGACGAGCATCACCTTCCTGACCGCTCTCTCGATCGCGGCCATCGCCACCGACCAGCGAGTCCGGATCGGCGGGGCCTACTACATGATCAGCCGCTCGCTGGGCATCGAAACGGGCGGCGCGGTGGGAGTACCGCTCTTCCTGGCTCAGGGGCTTTCGGTGGCTCTCTATACGCTGGGTTTCGCCGAGAGTCTGGCCCGGGTCTTCCCGGCACTGAATGAACGCATGGTGGCCTTGGTCACTACCATCGCCGTCGCGGGGCTCGCCCTCATTTCCGCCCGCGCCGTGATCCGATCGCAGTACATCGTCCTGGGGGCCATCGGGATCTCGCTCATTTCGCTGGCTTTCGGCAGCCCCGTCGAGGTGACGACGATCGAGCTAACCGGGGCCTCCCCGGAGAATTCCGAACCCTTCTGGGTGGTCTTCGCCGTCTTCTTCCCGGCTGTGACCGGGATCATGGCCGGAGTGAACATGTCGGGGGATCTGAAGGATCCGGCCCGTTCGATTCCCAAGGGGACCTTCTGGGCCGTGGGCGTTGGATATGTGATCTACATGGCGCTCCCGGTGATACTGGCCATGCGCGCCGATGCCCTGACCCTCATCGAAGATCCCCTCATCATGCGGCGCATCGCTTTCTGGGGTGACGGCATCCTGCTCGGGATCTGGGGGGCCACTCTCTCGAGTGCCATGGGGAGCATTCTCGGAGCTCCCCGGGTGTTGCAGGCGCTTGCGCGCGATGGCGTGCTGCCGGCGTCGCTGCGCTTCCTGGGCCGTGGGAGCGGTCCAGATGACCTTCCTCGGGCAGGCACCGCGTTCACCCTGGGCCTGGCTCTCCTGGCGGTCGGGATCGGCGATCTGAACATGGTCGCTCCCGTCCTGACGATGTTCTTCCTGGCCACCTACGGCGTGCTGAACATGGCCGCGGGGATCGAAGGGTTTCTCAAGAGCCCGTCTTTCCGCCCCAAATTCAAGGTCCATTGGGGCTTTTCGGCGCTCGGGGCCTTCGGTTGTATCGCCGTCATGTTCCTGATCAACGCGGTAGCGACGCTGGCGGCGATCCTGGTGGTAGGGGGGATCTTCGTGTGGCTGGAGCGCAGGAAGCTCAGCGGCACCTGGGGCGACGTGCGCCGAGGGCTCTGGCTGGCGGTCACCCGAATGGGGCTCATGCATCTCCAGGGAACGCCTGACCCGAAGAACTGGCGCCCCCACGTGCTCGTGCTGTCCGGGGCCCCGACACGGCGGTGGCACCTGGTCGAATTCGGGTCGAGTCTCGGGCACAACGGCGGGATCATGACCCTCGCCACGGTACTCCCCACGGCCCGGGTCACCTACGAACGTCAGCGGACGCTGGAGGAGGGCATTCGGGAGTACCTTGCCCGGCAGGGAGTCTACGCCTTCGTGCGCGTGGCTGGCGCTGACAACGTCACGGACGGGGCCGTGGAGCTGGTGAAGTCCTACGGCCTGGGGAGCCTGGTGCCCAACACGGTCATCCTGGGAAGCAGTGCTCAGTCCGAGACATTCGGGGCGTACTGCAGGATGGTGGAGGAATTCCACCGCAACCGCCGGAACGTCCTGATCATGACCGGTGATCCCGAGACGGTGGCGGGGCGGCACCAGCGGATTGACGTGTGGTGGGGAGGGCTCAAACGAAACGGTGGGCTCATGATGATCCTGGCCTACCTTCTCCAGACGAGCCATCAGTGGCGGAGGGCCGAGGTCCGACTGAAGATGGTCGTTGCTTCGGAGGCGGCGGCGGTGCAGGCACGAGCGAATGTGGCCTTGTTCATCCAGAAAATCCGAACCGGAGCTTCGCTGGAGGTTCTCGTCGCAGGGGGGCGTGAGTTCTCCGAGATATTCCGGGAGTCCTCGCGGGATGCGGACATGGTACTCATCGGGATGCCCTCGCCGGACGACGTCGAGTCCTTCCAGGACACCTACGCGCGACTCCAGTCGTGGACCGCGGCCATGCCCACCACGGTGATGGTACTGGCCTCGGAAGACGTGGCCTTCGGCGAAGTTCTCGTGCAGCGCGACGTGACCATGTTCCAGGGGAGTTGACGGCTGTATCGGGTCCCACCCACGCACCGGGGCCCCCGACCTGGCTCGGCCGGGGGCCCCGGGTACATCAGAAGTCGGTAACTCCTACCTGCTGCGAGCCGCGCACGACGTGATCGCGCCCTGATCCCGGCCGGAAATGAGTCCGTCCGATTTCCAGGTGTTGGTGAGCGAGCTGACTGCGCTCATGAACTGACCGTGGTTCCTCGCGCTGGCTGCGGCCGCTCCGATCAGGTCGTTGAACGTCGCGCCGTTGGACAGCAGCTGGTTCGCAACGCCCGAGTCGCACCCGGCGATCGCCACAGTGGCGTCGAGGTTGGAGAAGGGGAAGGCGTCAGCGCCGTTCTCCACGCCATCGCCGTCGATGTCGGGGTCGCACGCATCTCCGACTCCGTCACCGTCGAAGTCCGCCTGATCCGGATTGTGCACCGTGGGACAGTTGTCGACATCGTCGTTGATGCCATCGCCGTCGGAGTCCCTCACGCTCCCCGCGGTCAGGACACGAAGCTGATCGAGGAAGGTCACACCCACGAACATGTCGACTCTGACCGTGCGCCGGTCGGCGGAGATCACAACCGCGTCGCCGTTCCCCTCGAAGGTGTGCCGCGCCGACTGGTTTGTCGGATACAGCGTCCCCGGATGACCCAGCGCCCCGTCCGTGACGTTGATGGTTGCCGCCGAACCGATGATGGCGATGATGTCCTCATCGAATGTGATCTTCGCCGAGTTGAGGCCGGCGTTGGTACGGTCCTGGTGGACCAGGTAGCTGTTCACCACCGTCCCCGCCGGAATCTGCGACGGATCCAGGTTGCCAGGCGTGTACGTCCCGGGTTCCGTCGCGTCGACGCTCACCGCCGCCGCGAGCACGAGATCCGCCTGCTCCTGGAAGACATGGAAGAAGTCGTTGGACACCAGGGCGCCGTGGCGTACGGACGGCGGGGGCGAGATCAGCTTGGCGCCGCTCGTGACGGCGATGACGGCCATGCTCGGCGCTGACTCCGGCGCCAGGCCTGGCTCAGGGGAGGTGAGGTCCGAGCAACCGACGGATACAACGGCGATCAGACCCAGGAGGATCAGTGGGGGATGGGCTCTACGGCCTTGCGAGGCGTCGGTCCCAAATTCCATGGTTACCTCTCGATTGGGGGAGCGGGCCACCGGGCGGAGTGGAGGTGGCCCGTGCTGATAACGCAACCTGGTAAGCCGAGCGGGGGGGGCGCCATTCATCTTTGGATGAGGTGCCGGTTCATCGTTCGACGTATTCGAAGTACAAGCCGCACTTGCGCGAGCGGCTGCCCCGCCGAAACGTTATGTAATCCTACTCTCCCCAGCGACGGGCATGCCTACGACCTCACTCACCTCGCACTTTCCGGAACGGCGACCAGCCAATCCCGAGCGATCGCCCGGGGCAACAGTCCGCGTCCATGAGATGCTTCGGCTGGTACTTGCGGACGACCACAGCCTGGTGCTTGAAGGGCTGAAGGCGCTGCTCGAAACGGAGCCGGGGATGGAGGTGGTGGCCCTGTGCGTGGATGGGACGGAGGCGCTGGAAGCGGTCGAGAATCATTGCCCGGATGTCGTCGTCATGGACGCATCCATGCCGGGGTGCAGTGGCGTGGAGGCGGCCGCGATCATGAGAGAGCGAGAGAGTTCCGTGCCCGTCATGATCCTTGCGGCGACGCTTGATGACGCCACGCTGGTCCGCTGCCTTGAGCTCGGCGTAGAGGGCCTCATCCTGAAGGAGTCTGCGGGCGCGGTCCTCACGGAAGCCATTCTGGCCGTTGGGGGCGGGGAACGCTGGATCCCCACCCGGCTCGCGAAGCGCGGCCTCGATCTCCTTACGCGGCGCGGAGAATCAGGGGAACAGACCCTCACTCCAAGGGAACGGGAGGTCGTCCGGAAGGTGGTAGCGGGGTGTTCGAACCGGAAAGCCGCCGGGGAGCTCGGGATCGCGGTGAGCACGGTGAAGCTGCACCTCCACCATGTCTTCAGGAAGCTCGGTGTGAGCAGCCGGATGGAGCTGGCGGTGCTGGCCCGGGATTGGGACTGAGGTCCGGCCCCGAGGGGACCCGCAGTCACCCTCCGGAAACTACTCTGCGCCGCCTGTCAGCCCCGAGGGCGGACAAGCGCGTGGAAGCGTGCCGCGCCCCCTCCCCTCCCTGCACAGCGACACCGGCAGGCTGTAGGTTTGAGGCTGGTTTCCGCCTTCAGAAGTGGATGGGTCCATGAAGTTGTTCGACCGGTACCCGGCTTTCGCCCGCCGGATCTCCAGCCAACTCGACGAATACGCGCGCCTCATCGTATTCCTGGGGCTCCTTGCGCCCCTCTTCTTCCTTGCGCTTACGCGCTACCTGGAAGCCCGATCCCTCCTGTCGGTGACCGGCGCCTACGCGAGCCTCGTGTTCCTCGGATACTACCTCCTGATCCTCATCTTTCTCACGTCTCTTCTTCATCTGCTCCTCTTCGCATGGCCGAGGCTGGCCCGGGTGATCTGCGTTTTGTTCGCAGGGGGCGCGCTCGGCTATCTGGTCCTCAACTCCATCGTCTACCGGACCTTCCGCTTCCACGTGGACGCGTTCTGGCTGGGCTACGCACTCCAGTCGTTCGACGGGATCGGGATCTCCGCGTCGATGCTGGCGACGGCGTTTCTCCTGCTGGGTGCGGTCGGAGCGCTGCACTGGGCGCTCTTCCGGGTGGCCGGCCGCATGCGTCACCGGCGCTGGGTTGCAGGCGGGGTCATTGGCGTCGCGGTGCTCAGCTTCATAGCGAGCCAGGGAATCCACATCCTCGCGTACGAGCGAAACGATGCGCGCTTCACTGACGTCACGCGGAGGCTCCCCTTCTACTTTCCCGTGACCTCGCATGGGAACGCGCTGCGGTACGCCGGCCTCCTTCCCGGTATCGGCGAGCAGGAGACCCCGGGCGAGGGCCTGGATGCGGCGCTGACCTACCCGCTGCGCCCGATCGTCTGCGGGGTGCCCGACGCTTCGCCCCCGAACATCCTCCTCATCCTCCTCGAGAGCTGGCGCGCGGACACGTTCGACGAGGTTGTGACCCCGCACATGTATGCGCTTGGCCAGCGGTCCTCGGTGTTCACCGACCATTTCAGCTCCGGAAATTCCACCCCGAGCGGAGTGTTCTCGATCTTCTATGGCATCCACCCGACCTACTGGGCCGCAGTGAAGGCGAACAGCGCCGCGATCGACAACCCGGTGCTGATCGACCTTTTCGAGGACAGGGGATACGCATTCGGGATCTTCGCCGATTCGCACTTCGATCGGCACAAGATCAAGGATGCCATGTTCCGCGATATCACCGTGCACGAGGACTTTGACGGGGGCTCGGCCGATGAGAACGACCGCGTGCTCACGGAGCGCCTTCGTGAGTTTGCGGTGGACTCGCATTCCTCAGACACTCCGTTCTTCGGCTTCGCCTTCTACAAGTCGACCCACTTCAGCTACTACTATCCAGAGGAAAGCCAGCGCTTCACCCCCGCGAGCCGGCTGAACCTCGCGCTGGCTCGGCGCGATCAGGATCCGACGCCCTACTTCAACCATTACCGCAACTCGGTCGCGTACGTCGATGAACTCGTCGGAGAGCTGCTCGCCTCGCTCGAGTCCGAAGGGATCCTCGAGAACACGATCGTCGTGATCACCTCGGACCACGGCGAGGAATTCGACGACAACGGGGACGGGTACTGGGGGCACACGGGGAACTTCACGGGCTTTCAGACCAAGGTGCCGCTAGTCGTGCATATTCCGGGGGGCGAGCCTGCGGTGATCGCGGAGACCACCACGCATGTGGACATCCCCCCGACGCTGCTGCAGGAAGGGTTCGGATGCAATCAGGATGCCGGGGATTACAGCAATGGCCGCAACCTCCTTGTCCGGAACCAGGGCGACCGGGCACTCGTGATCAGCAGCTATGTGAATCACGCGATCGTCGCCGATGACGACGTGTTCTCCGTCTTCCCGATGTATGTGCACAGCTACGACCTCTGGGACATCCATGGAGAGGCGGATCCGCTCCCGCCCGCACTCGCGCGGGAGGCGATGCTGGGGATGAGCCGGTTCTTCGGTGGGGGGTCCTGAGCCCCGGACTCCATCCGGCCTTCAGCCCAATCGGAACGGGTTCATGATCAGGAGTTCTCCGAAGCGGCGTCCGTCCTGAAAGTCTTCACTCACCAGAACCGACGCGCCCGCGGCCTGCGCAGCTTCGACGACGAGGGCATCCCAGAAGGAGACGGTGTGACTGTGGGAAGTCCGCGCTGCGGCGACAATCATTGCCGTGTCGACGGGAATCACTGGAAGCTTCGAGAACTCCTCGAGCGCGGCCCGGGCGGCATCCGGGGAGACGGGCTGCTGGAGCTTCCGAGTGACCGCCACATAGAACTCCTGCAGGATCTGGGTGGAAATGACGAATGACCCATCCTGCACGGCGGCCCGGAAACATTCGTGGGCGAGACTGCGCTTCTCGGTCGACTCTTCGTCAAAGAGATACACGAGGACGTTCGTATCGAAGAACCGGCGCATCACACCCCTCGCTCGTGTAACTCGTCCCGACTCCAGCGCGCCGCTCCCCTCCGGCCGGAAGACCGCCGGGCGAGGGAGAGTATTCGGTCTGCGGCGTCCACATGATCCTTCCGAGTCCCCGCATAGGCCTCCAGGAACTCTCGTAGAATGGCATTCACCGATGTGCCAAGTTCGAGGGCGCGAATCCTCGCCCGGCGCAGTGACTCTTCGTCAACGGTGATCGTCAGGTTGCTGTTTGCCATGTCGTGCCCGGCTGAAAGGGAGGTCGTGTGCCACGAGAGTCGTGCTACACGAAAGCTCGGTGCGGAGGCAGAGCTCGTCAATGGACCTGTGCGACCGTGTCTCACGCGCACTTCGGGCAATGAGGCGCCTCAGGGAAAACCATGAGACGTCCGGGGTCGATCGCGGCCCCGCACTCGGTGCACATTCCATAGCTTCCTTCGCCCATTCGCTCGAGGGCCGCATGCTCCGCCGAAGGCGCTCGCGCTGCTGTTCGAGGTCCGCTCGAAGTTCCTCGAGGAGTGCGGGAGGAAGGGCGCCCGGCGGAATCGTCATGGGGATCTCAGCAGCTCGAGAAGGGATTCGGTTCGGGGTTCCAGTGTGAAGCCGGGCTCGGGGACGAGGTTTTCGTCCTCTCCGGCGGAGGCAGAGGGGGGAGACTCCCCGGTGGCCGCCCGTACCGCGTCGGGAAACTTCCATGGATCCGCCGTCGCGAGCACGACCCCAGGGCTCCCCCGCCTGTGTCGGGAGTCATGCCGCAGTCCGAGGATGCCGACGGCGGTGTGCGGGTCGATCAGGTACCCCGCCTCTCTCCAGCTCCGTTCCATCTCTTCCCTCACTTCCTCATCCGTGTGCACGGAAGGGGCGACCAGGGCCGCGAGGGCTTCGGGGCCGGAAGGGAAAAGCGCGTGCAGGCGCTCGAGATTGCTCGGATCGGTGACATCCATCGCGCTCGAGAGGGTGGGGCGGGAAGGTGGGGGCGGACCCTTCCGTCCGAGGGGTTGATTCTCATTCATTGCGGCGACGAACCCTTCCACCGGGAGACCCATCTGCCAGGCCATGACCCCGGCCGTGAGGTTCCCCAGGTTCCCTGACGGCACGCTCACGAGGGGCGCGGGTTGATCCGCGGGGTGCTGGGCCCAGGCATGGACGTGGTAGGAAAGCTGGGGAAGAAGGCGGCCGATGTTCACCGAGTTCGCCGAGGTCACGACCACGCCATCGGGCTTCCGCGGAGCCAGGAGGGCCTCCTTCACCATCCGCTGGCAGTCGTCGAAGGAGCCCCGCACGGCAACGGCCCTCACGCTTCCCTCGGCAACGCCCGGGGCTCCGGCAATCTGGCCAAGCTGAACCGGGCTGACTCGGCCCTCCGGGAACAGGATCAGGGCGTCGACCCCGGGGATCCCGTGTACGGCCCGGGCGACCGCGCCTCCCGTATCGCCGGATGTCGCGACGAGGATCCGGATTCGTTCGCCATGCTCTCGGAGGCGGGAGAAGAGTCCGGCGAGGAAGACGGCCCCAAAGTCCTTGAAGGAGCCGGTGGGCCCGTGGAAGAGCTCCACAACTCTCATCCGGGGAGAAAGCTCAACGACTGGAACCGGGAAGGTGAAGCTCTCCTCCGCGAGGGCGCGGGCCTCGACTTCGCCGAGCGATTCGCCCAGGATGTGGCTCGCCACCGTCCCGGCCACCTCCGGGAAGGGGCACCCACGGAGCCCGGTCAGCATTCCGTCCGGAAAGTGCGGGAGCCGCTCCGGGAGGAAGAGCCCGCCGTCCGGCGCGAGTCCGCTGAGGACCGCTTCCCGCAGCCCTGCCGCACGGGTTCGTTCTGAATCGCGCGTGGAATAGTACCTCACGAACGCCCCTGATCCGGACCCAGGGTCGAGACGACTCGGGCGCCCTGCCCAACGGCCGACAGGTGGAGGGTCGACGGGAGGCCAGTCGCCGCTTCCAGGGCGTGCAGCATCGCGGCACCCACCTCCCTGGCCCGCTCCCTGCTCCGGCATATGGCGACAAGGGAAGGGCCGGCCCCCGAGATCCCGAACCCGGACGCGCCAGCCTCCATCGCGGCCGTGCACACGCGTTCGAACCCCGGGAGATCCCCCTTCCTGTAGGGCTCCGCAAGACGGTCCCTCAACGCGTCGCCGAGAAGGTCCCAGTCGGATGTGAAGAGTGCGGCCACGAGCGCGGCCGTGTGCCCCGC
>JBGTMU010000061.1:0-25374 GCA_041743405.1 Longimicrobiales bacterium
GCTCCGCTACCCAAGGGTTTCCGCCCACGAGGCGCCCCCCGTGCGGCCCGAACGACATAATCCCGCTTCCATTGCCACTCAGCGCCGTGTCATCGCACGCACCCTCCTCGCCGCGTTGCCCTGCTGTCCTTCGTGCGGCGCGAACGGCTCAAGGACTAGGAATCCGCCTTTGTGACACAGTAGTACTAGAAAGGAAGCATCAACTCGTCGTCGCCCCGCAGACGCGACTGGAACTCGGCGGCGCCGGCGACCCGGTGCCCCTCGAGCTCGAGGAGGACGATCTTCCGCTCGAGGCCTCCCGAGAACCCTCCCAGGCGGCGATCGGCGGCGACGACCCGGTGGCAGGGAATGAGGATGGGGATGGGGTTCGCGCCCACCGCCTGCCCCGCCGCGCGGTTCGCTCCATAGGACCCCACCGTCCGCGCCAGATCACCGTAGGTGGTGAGTTCGCCGTGGGGGATGGAACGGAGCGCCACAAGGACCGACCGCTGGAAGGGGGTGAGACCGCCGAATTCGACCGCGATCTCGCTGAAGTCGGGCGTGTCTCCGCGGAAATAGCGTTCCAGGACGTGACGCGCGGGGGCAAGAATGGGATGATCCGCTGGGGCCGAGAGCACCTGGGGCTCCGGGCCACCGGGAGCGCCGAAGCGCACCCTGCGGACCCCGCGGTTGGACGCCAGCAGGGTAAGGGGGCCGACCGGCGTCGAAGTGAGGATCGTCCGGTATAGCGGAATCATCGGGGCTCCCGGGGCGCGGGGATGCTGACTGCTCGGGCAATATACCCGGAATGTCGCGAAAATGCTCCCGAAATCGGCGACACGGAGGATGAAGTGGGAGTGGTGGGTTCCAGGTCACCCCTTCAGCCCCCGCGGGCGGGGGCGCTCAGGGGCTTCGTGCGGAGATTCGCGCCCTTCTTTCCTTCAACCCCCGCGGGCGGGGGCGCTCAGGGCGAGGGCGCTCAGGGAGAGGGTGCTCAGGGAGGGGGCGACCCGCCATGTTCTCCAGATGGGTTGTCGGGCGCGGGGCCGAGCGGCGTCTCCCGGATCAGAAGTCCGGTGGTGGAAACCCGCACCTCGAACCGTGCGGGTCGCTGAACCTCGATGTAGGTCGCCGAGCCATACTCGGTGTCCACCAGCAGTGCCAGGATGGAGTAATGCCGCGCCAGGTGGTAGAGGTCGGCCCGGCCCTCGGTCTTGAGGGAGTGCACGCTGCGTTCGCGGGTCCGCTCGTCCTCGATCTGGACGTAGCGGCCGCTCAGCCGGTCCAGTTCATAGTGGGTATGGACTCCGAGGATGTTCGCGAGCGGGCGCCACTTGAGAATGTGGGCATCCACCAGGAGCTGGTCCCCGAACACATGGTAGGTGGTGTCCCGCCCGTCCGGGAACTCCACGTAGGCCTGAAACGATGCGGGGCCCGTGGGAACCGTGGTGATTGTCGCGGCTACCTCTTCCAGGGTGAGGGCCCGGTATCCCTGGGTCGAAAGCCCCAGAGTTGCCGAGAGAGCCGCGAGTGAGAGGAACAGGGCCCCCGTGCCTGTGCTCCCCAGCGAGCCGAGCCATCTCTTTCGCCTCAGTGCCGACACCCCTCCCGCGAGGAAGAGGACGCTCACGATGCCGAGACCGATGGCGAGGAAGACGAGGGCCTGGCTCATGACGGTGGTGCTCCATTCGGGGGAGTTCGACCGGTTTCGGAGGATGCGGGGAGGAAAGGAATCTTAACGGATCTCCGGCGTGACCGCCCCTTTCCAGCTCCCGGCGGAGTGTGAGACGCACGCCCCCGAACCGAAGTCGCCAGGAGTGATTCGCTTGCTCTCGGGTGACCCGCCGCCCCACCTTCCAGTCCACCCCACCGGAGCCCTTGATGACGCCTTCCGAACTGCCCCCCCTCGTCCTTCACGGCTGGTATGCACTTCACCAGCTCTTTCACCGGGACGAGGCGATGGCGCCCGACCCTGCCGGCGCACTCGAGGATCTGTTCACGGCCTGGGGCGAGCCCGGCGAGGCGGGTTGGAGCGGGGCGTACAACCTGATCGGGGGAAGTGGGGGCCACCTTCTGGCGCTCCACCTCCGCCCGTCTCTCGCCGAGCTCTCCGCGTGTGAAATGTCGGTCCGTCGAGCCGCATCGGGAGGCCCCCTCCGGCACGTACAGAGCTACCTCTCCGTCGTGGAACTCGGCCTCTACTCGACTACCCTCGCCGCGCTCGAAGATGCTCGTACTTCGGGGATCTCTCCGGGGACGCCCGATTGGGAGGCGCTCGCGAAGCGGCACCTCGATGCGGAAGCGGAGAAGCGCCACGCGCGCCACCGGCTCTTCCCGGTACAGCCTCCCGAGCTTCCCTGGATCAGCGTGTATCCGATGGAGCGCAGACGGACCGCCGAGGACAACTGGTACCTTCTGCCGATTGAGGAGCGCGCGGGGCTGATGGCCGACCACGGCCGCATCGGACGTCGCTACGCCGGCCGCCTTTCACAGATCATTTCCGGGTGCACGGGGCTCGACGATTCGGAATGGATCGTGACTCTCTTCGCGGCGGACCCGCTCGTGTTCAAGGAAGTTGTCACCGAAATGCGCTATGCCGAGAGCACGGCCCGGTACGCGGAGTTCGGGGAGTTCTGGACCGGAGTCCGTCTCGAACCGGGCGAGCTTGCAGCGGTTCTGAGGGGCTGAAGGAGCGCGAATTCACAATCCGCGCGGGACGTGGTACGGGGGCTTGGTGCGGGCCTCGATGCGGGGCTTGGTGCGGGACCCCGTGCGGGATTCGATGCGGGCGCGAACAAAGGCTTACCCCTCGCCGGGAACCCACTCGTATCGGAAGGTCAGGCACCCGGGAATGGGGCCGGGGCAGTAGTATCCGAGGAATTCCAGCTTCACGTGCCGTCCGCCCGCGGTTCGGATCGCGTACACGACGGGGCGGGGTGTGAGAAGATGTGAGAGGAACGAGTACTCGTACCAGCTCCGCAGCACCGTGTGGGAGGAGTCGCTGCGGATCTCGGAGGGGACGTACCCCTCGACCGGGAGCGATCCAACGGATCCGAACTCGACCCCATCCAGGGCGAGTGCGCCGCCCTCTCCTGCGAAGCCTTCACCTCCGTTCACGATCATCTGGAAGCGCCGGAAGGCGAGGTCCCATTCGTCGCGGGCCGGAGCCTCGATGACGGAGCCTCGCTCGAAGGAGAAATACCGCCAGACCCCCGCATCGGAGGCATCCACCGTCCGGAGCTGTGGGCCGGAGAGCGGCTCGGCGGGTGGATCCGCCGCCACGGGAGACGGGGGCCAGGTTTCGGGCTCGGGGCGCGAAAGCGAGAACCAGACGAAGGCCACCGCCACGCTGCAGATGCCGAGTACGAGAAGGACGGGGGTCCAGCCGCGGTCGAGCAGGGAGCTGCGGGTTCCGGAAGGCGAATCGATCATCCGGAGATAGTGCACGACCGTCCGACGGCGCGCCAGCGGGCCGATGGCAGAGATGCTGGGAGAACGGTCCGGCGGCGCAGCCACTGGGGAGCGGAACCGTCGGGTGGCACGGCGACCGGGGGGCGGAACGGTCGGCTGGCGGGGTGGCTGGGAGCCCACTGTGCCCCCCCGCCCTTGCGCGCCGCTCCCGTGAGCCGGAACGTGGGGTCCGGAACGAGGATGTCCTTCTGGGGAGGTGCCGTGGCCGAGTTCGACGAACGCACGATCGGGGGGTGGACGGTCCGCATCGACCGGCTCATATGCGTCGGGTTCGGTGACTGCATCCAGGGAGCCGATCCGTGGTTCGAACTGGATGACGAGGGGATCGCCGTGTTTCGACCGGAGGAAGAGGGGCGCGATCCGGCCTCCCTGCTCGAGGCGTGCCGGGCCTGCCCCGTGGACGCGATGACCGTGATCGACGCCGGTGGGAGGCAGCTCGCCCCATGACGCGCTTTCGCACCTATCACGAGGTGGAACACGACACCGGTTCCCAGCTTCTGGAGCAGGTTCTGGAGCAGCGCGTGCGGATGAACGACCGGCTGGCGAAGGTCCGCGCGGTAGTTGCGGTCGCAAGCGGGAAGGGAGGGGTGGGGAAGAGCGCCGTGACAGCGAACCTCGCCGCCACCCTCGCGAGCCGGGGGTACCGCGTCGGAGTCGTGGACGCGGATCTGAACGGGCCTTCGATCGCCCGGATGCTCGGCGCCTCCGGGTCGTCGCTCGGCGACACTCCGGAGGGGGTGGCTCCGGCGGTCGGGGTCGAGGGGATCCGGGTCATCTCGATGGAGCTTCTGCAGGAGGCCGACGACACTCCCCTTCGCTGGCGGGAGCCTTCGGGACACGCCTCCATCTGGCAGAGCAGCGTCGAAGTCTCGGCGCTCCGGGAGTTCCTCGCGGATGTGCTGTGGGGAGAGCTGGACTTCCTCCTGGTCGACGTCCCGCCCGGAACCGACAAGATCACCCGGCTTCTGGAGCTCGTTCCGACCCTTCCGGGAATGCTCGTCGTGACGACGCCCGGCGAGGGCGCGCGCACGGTGGTCGCCCGTTCCCTCCGACTCGTCCAGGACGCAGGGATTCCGGTCATCGGGCTGGTGGCGAACATGGCGGGATACCTCTGCCCCGACTGCGGCACCCGGCACGAGCTCTTCCCCGGAGACGCGCCCGCCGAACTGTCCCGTCGTTTCGACGTTCCGATCTGGGCCGAAATCCCCTTCGCGCCAGCCGTTGGGCAGGCCACGGAGCGGGGGCGGCCCTGGGTCCTCGATGCCCCGGGCGGGGAGGTCACCGATGCCTTTGACGCGCTCGCGACCCGCCTCGCCACGCAGCTATTCCCGGAGGGTGAACCTTGAAGTTCCTCTGCGTTCCCTGCGACGACGTGATGGCCTTCTCCGAACGCCACCTCCCCGGAGACGGGACGATGGCTGCGGTGTTCGAATGCCCGGGGTGCGGGCGCGAGATGGCGCTCCTCACGAACCCGATGGAAACCCAGTTCGTGAGCACGATGGGCGTGAAGGTCGGGGGTCGGGAGGTGCCGCTCCAGCCGATGGAGACGGTCCGCGGAGCGCTGGACGAAGCGCGGGAGGAAGTGTTCGTGGAGCCGTCGGGGTCTCAGGATCCCCGGCCCGGAGCCGTGGTCTGGACGGAAGCGGCCGTGTCACGGCTTCAGTCGGTGCCATCGTTCGTGCGGGGGATGGTGAAGCGCATCTACACGGACTACGCCCGTGAGCACGGGATTTCGACCATCTCTCCGGAGGTGATGGACCGGGCGCGGACCGACCTCGGACTCGAAGGGATGTAGGTGTCTGGACCCGCGGAAGCGACGGGGGTGGTCCTCGCAAGCGCTCTCTCCTTCCAGCACCCGGACAGCGGGCTGGGGGTGGGGCCGGTCGACATCGCGGCGCGGGAAGGCGAGGTGATCGGCCTGCTCGGCCCGAACGGATCCGGGAAATCGACCCTCCTCCGCCTGCTCGCCACCGACCTCGCCCCAGGCGCCGGCTCGCTCGCGCTCTTCGGACGGCCGGCGCAGCCCCCGCTCTCCGGCTTCCGTCGCCGGATCGCCTTCGCTCCTGATGAGTGCTTCCATCCGACCCCTTTGAGCGGGAGGGAGAACCTCGCGTTCTTTGCGCAGCTCCGAGGCGACGGAGGGGGCCTCCCGGCCGAGCGCGACGAGGCGCTCGAGGCCTTTGGGCTGAGCGCAGACGCAGATCGAGCCGTTTCCGGATACTCGTTCGGGATGCGGCGGAAACTCCTTCTCGCGGAGCTGTTCCTCGGGAGGAAGGATCTCCTCCTCCTCGACGAACCTGCGGTCGGGCTGGATCCGCAGGGGCTGGACGCCCTGGAGCGGGCCATCGGCACGGCGGCCGGCCGGGGCGCGGCCGTGATCTTCGCATCGAACGAACTCCGGAGGCTTCCCCTCATCGCTGATCGGGTTCTCCTGCTGCACGAGGGCAGGGAGGTGGCTGCGGGTGCGCCCACCGAGCTGATGGCGCGGTACGACGGGCGCACGCGGATCCGGATCGCGCTCGCGGAGGCGCCCCCGCCTGGGCTCCAGCTCGAGCTGGGATCGGTTCCGGGAGTGACCTCGCTGCGGGAGAACGGGGCGACCCTGGAGCTGGAGAGCTCCGCGGGAGGCGCCCCCCTCCCCGCCCTCCTCGCCCGGGTCCTTGATGCGGGCGCCGAGGTGCGGGACGTACAGCTCCGCGAACCCGGGCTGGAGGATCTGTTCGAAGAGCTGACCGGGGTCGAGCTTCCCATGGGAGCCGGATCGTGAGGGCCCCGATCGCGAAGGCGGAGTGGACGCTGGCGCTCCGGCGGCGGCGTCTGTTCCTGCTGAACATGGGCATCCCGCTGCTACTGGTTCTCCCCCTCTCGCTCGGTGCGGCACCTCCCTTCCATGCAGCGGCCGTCTATGCCGTTCTCTTCGTTCTGTTCGGCACAATGGGCTCGGCCATCCCCCTCCTGAGGGAGGGAGAGGACGGGCTCCTGCGGCGAGTGATTCTCACGGGGTATTCCGCCCCCCGCCTCCTGCTTGAGCGTACGCTTGCAGGAAGCATCGTCGATTTTCTCCAGCTTTTCCCGGCCGCGGCGCTCATTCTCGCGCTGGCTCCGGACCCGGGGGTCGCGTCGATTCTCCTGACGCTGGGCGCGCTCGCGGGCGCCCTCCTCGCCGCGAACCTGGTCGGGATCTGGGTGGCGGCCCTCGCGCGTTCGATTGCCGAGGGCGCTCTCTTCGCCTCCGTCGTATCGCTCTTCCTCCTGCACGCATCCGGAGTGTTCCGGACGCCGTCGCCCGGGAGCTGGGGGGCGCGAATCGAGAGCGCGGCTCCCTTCCGACCCCTCCATCGAATGCTTCTGGAGGTCGTGGCGGGGACGGGCGGAGCCGCTCCCACGGGGGCCACGATCGCCCTCCTGGTGATCCTCGGGCTCCTCGGGCTCACGGTCGCCTGCGGGCACGCGCTGGGGGAGCGCATCTCGCGAGGTTGACCGGATCCGAAGCAGGCCGGATCGCTTTGTTGACAGCCCGAGCAGGCGAACCTATACTGCCGTCGCGGTCTCCCCGGAGGCCGTGAACCAGGCTTGAGCATACAGTGGGCGCGGCAGGTAGCGGCCCTAGTTTTGATAGCCCCCGGCCGCGAGCCGGAATCGGGCACCCAGGCGAACGGTGCGCCCCCACCCCCGGGGTGGGGAGCGTGCCCCGGACCTGAACCCTCCGCCGGAGGGCCGGTCCGCTTAGAGCGTGAGAGGGCGGGAACGACCCGCCTCCTTCTACTCGGTAAAATCCGTAAAACTCCTCGCAGAGGAGACGGGACTTCTGCGGCTTCGCGCTGCGGCAGCCGGAGGCGGAGCCCGGCCTGGCGCCGGACCTCTTCCCGGACGGAATGTGCCGATCGAAGGCATCTCGAGCTCGAGGCCCGGGGCCCACATGTACCGTGAAGTTCTCGTACCGGTCGACAACTCCTCCCACTCCGACTGGGCTGTCGATCGGGCGCTCGAGATCTGCCGACGCTCCGAAGGCAGGATCACCGGTAACCACGTCTACGCCGCCCGTCTCCACGACGTCCGTTTCCGGCAGCTCGAAACCGGGCTCCCCGCCCGATTCCAGACCGAAGACGAGATCCGCCGTCAGCGCAAGATCCACGACAAGCTGATCGAGAAAGGGCTTCAGCTCATTTCGGACTCGTTCCTCGATCAGACCGACCGTCGGTGCCGCGAGGCCGGGGTCCATCTCACACGCCAGCTTCTCGAGGGGATCCACTTCGAGGAGATCATCCGCGAGGCGAACCGTGGGGCGGGCCGCCTCCCGAGCCTCATCGGCTTTGACCCGAACATCGCCGACAAGTACGACGGAGGTGACACGGTCCGGAGCGATGTGCGCCTCGGGGACGACGGGCGGATCGTGGCCGAATCCGAGGAGCAGGACGAGAAGCTCGCGGGGGAGAGCGGTCGGGAGTACGACCTTCTCACCATTGGCGCTCATGGCATCGGAATGCAGCCCCTCTCCCAGCTCGGCGGGGTTTCGGGGAGGGTGATCCAGCAGGTCGAGAAGGACACGCTGATCGTCCGCGACGGACGTCCGCTCGCGGGGGGCCGGTGGATGGTCTGCGTGGATGGTTCATCCTACTCCTACAAGGCCATGCGGGTGGCGCTGGAAATGGCCCGGGAGTTCGGCGCGAAGCTCTTCGTCTGTTCAGCCTTCGATGTGGAGTACCACCACGCCGTCTTCGGGAACATCAAGGATGTACTTTCGGCCCAGGCGGCCAAGATCTTCAAGTTCGAGGAGCAGGAAGAGCTCCACAACAACATCATCGACAAGGGGCTCCTCCGGCTCTGCCAGGCCAACCTGAAGCGGGCCGAGGTCATGGCGTCGGAGTTCCCCGACGTGGAGATGGAAACGCAGATCCTCATCGGAAAGCCCTTCCAGTGCATTCTCCAGTGGGTCGAGGAGGTGAACCCTTCGCTCCTGGTTCTGGCCCGCCACGGGGGGCACAGGATCGAGGGCACGAACATGGGTTCCCAGGCCGAGAACCTCTGCCGTCTGGCCGCCACGAACATCCTCCTGATCGGGACCACGAACGTCCGCCCGGACCAGATCCCGTGGATCGAGGAGGACGGAGAAACGGGGCTCGAATGGTCTCCCGACGCGGAAGTGCGGATCCTCCGCGTTCCCCCCTTCGCGCTGGGAATCGCCCGGAAGGCGGTCGAGGACTACGTCATGGACACGTATGGCCCCGGCGCGGTCCGACCCAAGGGATGGAGCGAGAGCGGCTCGGGAAGTGCACCCATTCCCCGCGGCGACGGGTGGGTTGCCGTGGAAGAGGAGGCGGAGGCGGTGGAGCGCGCGCGGCAGGCGGGAACGAGCTACACGGGCGCACCGGAAGAAAGGGACGGGGCCGGCCACGCGGCTCAGGGGAACGGGGCCGCGACTTCAAGTGGGCCCGCACCTTCGAGTGGAGCCGCACCTTCGAACGGCGCCGCTTCTTCGAACGGCGCCGCTTCTTCGAGCGGGACCGCCTCCGCGAATGGTGCCCCGTCCTCCAACGGTGCCGCGGCCTCGAACGGTGCCGGCGCATCGAGCGGTGCCGCGCCCTCGCACGGAGCCCCCTCAGCCCCCCCTCCGTTCCTCCCGACCGTCACCGGAGAACGCCTCGACGAGGCGATCCGGAAGCTCCTTCCGACGCACATGCAGATGATCATGGGGATCGGCACCGCCGAGGAGCTTGCCCTCGCCGAAGTGAAGGCCGAGGAGGCGATGAAGCGCACGGTGGTGGAAGGGTACGACGCCGACCCCGAGCCCGAGACCCCGATGGTTTCCGTGAAATGCCCCTACACCGGGCATGTCCAGACCCGGGAGTGGACGCAGGCCGACCCCGTTGCATGGACCCACGAGGCGTTCGGAAGACTCCGCGCGGTCCCCCTCATCGCGCGTCCCCTCGCCCGCAACACGGTCGAGCGCTTCGCCCGGGAGCACGCCCTGTGGCGCGTGACCACGACCGTCATGGATGAGAACAAGCAGGCCATGATCGAAGCCGACGAGTTCGACATGGACACCATGCTCGTCATGTTCAAGGAGCTGCAGACGAAGCAGCTCCGGGCCGCTGCGGAGGGAGTCGACGGGCTCTCCGACGAGATGCGCAGGTTCATCGAAGAGGCGAAGGCCCAGGGGGTCACCCGCTGTCCGATCCGCGATGTCGAGGCCCAGGTGGAGAAGTGCCCGGTGGATCTCAAGATGACGACCCCGAAAGAGGCCCGGGCAGCCGTTGAGAAGTTCATGAAGGCGGATGGGGCGAGCCTCCGGGACGGCGAGGACGGGGAGTGAGCGCCCTCCCCTTCGCCCTGGATGTGGAGCCCGCCACCCTCGGTGAGGGGGCCGGAGCCGAGCCCTCCTTCCTCCCGCACGTTGTCGCCTGGAATCTGACGCGGCGATGCAATCTGGCCTGCGCGCACTGCTACATCTCGGCGGGTTCCTGGCAGGCGGCCAATGACGAACTGACAACGGATGAATGCCTCCGCATTACCGACGAGATCCTGGAGCTGAACCCCTCCCCGATGTTCATCCTCTCCGGGGGAGAACCGCTTCTCCGGGACGATTTGGAGACGATCGCTCAACACGCTTCGAGCTCCGGAGCGACCGTGGTCGTGGGAACGAACGGGACGCGGCTCACGGATCCGCGGATCGCCTCGCTAATGGAAGCGGGGGTGACCGGGGTCGCCGTGAGCGTGGATTCACTTTCCTCCGTCTACCACGACCGGTTCAGGCATGGCACGGACGCCCTCGCCGACACGCTCGCGGCGGTGGATCGGCTGGGGCGCCACGGACTCGACTTCATCATCCAGACCTCCCTCACCCGGGGGAATCGGGGCGAGCTCGCGGAGCTGGCCGCCTGGTCCGCCGAGCGGGGAGCGGTCTCATTCAACCTCTACTTCCTCGTGCCCACCGGGCGCGGAGAGGGGATGCACGGCCTCACTCCGTTCGAGAATGAAGAGGTCCTGGAGGAGCTCATCGAGCTGGAGGCTAAGTACCGGGGCCGCATGATGGTGCGCTCCAAGTGCCAGCCCGCGCTCATGCGGCTGGCCCATGAGGGCGACCCCGAGTCCCCCCTGCTGAACTACCGCACACGCTGTCCCTGCGGCCTCCAGTACTGCCGGATCACACCGGAGGGGAAGGTGACCCCCTGCCCCTACTCCCCCGTCGTGGCCGGAGACCTTCGGGAAGAGCGGTTCGACCGGATCTGGAGCGGTTCCGAGGTATTCCGCCAGCTTCGGGGCGGCACCCTTGGCGGGAAGTGCGGCCGGTGCGAGTTCCGCGAGATCTGCGGGGGGTGCCGCGCCCGCGCATTCGCCACCACGGGCGACCTCCTCGGCCCCGACGAATCGTGCGTCTACGAGCCTGACGGAGCCCGGGAAGTCGTGGCCCCCCGTCGCGGGACACTCTACGGTGCCCCCGCTCCGGCTCCCTCCCTCCCGTGGTCCGATGGGGCGAGGGCGCGGATCGAACGGGTTCCTAGCTTCGTGCGGGGGGTGGTGGACTCCCGGGTTGAGCTTTTCGCGCGGAAACGCGGCTACAGCGTGGTGGACGAGACGGTGATGTCGGAGGTGCGCAGCGAAATGCCGGTCGATTTCTCGAAACGCCTCCCCTTCTTTCTTCGACGCGGAGGCGACGCATGACCGGAGGCCGGCGATGACGGGAGAAAGCGCATGACCTGGAATCGACTCCGCACCCACTGGCCCCTTGCGCTGGCCGGGGCGGCGACCCTCGTGCTGGTTGCGCTCGCGGCACAGCCGCTCTGGGCGCAGGGTTTCCAGTATCAGTATCAGCCCGGCCAGTACGGTCGCCCCTTCCCCCTCGTGGGGAGTCGGGTGGCGATCTGGGTCACGGCCCAGGTGCATCTCATGTTCGCCGCGTTCGTCCTGGGGGTCCCGATGTTCGCGGTCATCGCCGAGGCGATCGCGATCTGGGGGAAGGACGAGAAGTACGATCGGCTGGCCCGGGAGTTCACCCGGCTCCTGCTCGTCGCCTACAGCGCCACCGCGCTCTGGGGAGGGCTCCTTCTCTTCCTCCTGACCACGCTCTATCCGGCGCTCTGGGGCTACATGGCCGAGATCTTCGGCTACTCCATGTGGTTCTACGCGAGCCTCTTCTTCCTCGAGACCGCCACGCTCTACCTCTACTACTATGGGTGGGACAAGTGGAAGGAAGGGCGTGCCAAGATCGGGCACTGGGGCCTCGGGCTCCTGCTGAACTTCTGGGGCACGCTCGTGATGTTCATCGCGAACTCATGGCTCACGTACATGATGAGCCCCCCGGGAGACGTGACGCCGGATACGGCCCCGGCGCAGGTCCAGTTCTGGAGCGCGTTTGCAAACGCCACCTGGATGCCGATCAACATCCACCGGTTGATTGCAAACGCAGTCTTCGGCGGGGCGGTGGTCGCGGCCTACGCCGGGTACCGCTTCCTCAAGGCGAAAACCCCGGAAGAGCGCGCTCACTACGACTGGATGGCCTACGTCGGGAACTTCATCGCAATCTCGATCTTTCTGGTGCTTCCCTTCGCCGGGTACTGGCTGGGGCGCGAGATCTACGAGTACAACCAGCAGATGGGCGTCACGATGATGGGCGGGTTCATGAGCTGGCTCTGGATCGTCCAGGCCTTCCTCATCGGCGTGCTCTTCCTGGCGGGCAACTACTATCTCTGGCTGGGGCTCGGCCGCATCCCGGGCGGAGAGCGCTTCGCGCCGTACACGAAGTACATGCTCGCCGTGCTCGTGGTCGGAGTGATGGTCTGGGCCACTCCGCACTCCATGATCGCGGACCGGGCGGAACTCGCGGCCATGGGAGGGACGCACCACCCCTTCCTCGGAGTACTCGGCGTCATGAGCGCGAAGAATACCGCGGTCAACCTCATGATCCTGACGACCTTCCTCTCGTTCCTCATGTATCGACGCGCCAACAAGATCCCGCGGGTCTGGTGGGCGGATCGCGGGACACTAGCGCAGGGGATCATCCTCGGCGTGTGCGCGGTGGTCGTCCTCTTCTACGGTGTGTACGGATACTTCGTGCCAGCCCTTGTCCGGATCGGGTTCTCCGTGTACCAGGTTCTCGCGGTTCTCGCATCGATCATCGCGGTCGTCACACTCGACCTCATCATCATGCGCGGGGCCGAATCGCGAGGCGAGATCCGCTGGGGAGAGATGCCCGACCGGGCGCAGTACGCGCTCTTCGTACTCGTGGTGACCTTCACCTGGCTCATGGGGCTAATGGGGTTCGCCCGGAGCGGAATCCGGCAGCACTGGCACATATGGGAGGTGATGCGCGACACGAGCGCCGACGCGGCGACCCCCGCGCTGGGGTACGCCGCGATCGTGATCAGTGCCTGTGTTCTGATCTTCCTCGCGATGATCAGCTTCGTCTTCTGGATCGGTGGGATGATCGTGAAGCCGCAGCCCGCCGCTGCGCTCACATCGCCCTCGACCCCTTCCGCAGCGGACGGAACCGGAGGTGGCCATGGGCTCGGTTGAACTGAAAGTGGGCGGGGTGGGGTTGGGAACGATCCTCCTCTTCACTCTGGTCGCGAATGTAATCCCCCAGGTGCAGTCCGAGGTACCGCTCGAAGTCTCATTCGGCGCGGACGCGACCCCGGAAGAGCTGGCCGAGGCTGGGAGCCAGCTCTTCCACGGCGCGGGCGGGTGCACGGCTTGTCACGCCGAGAGCGCAGGTGCTCGTGCGCCGAACCTCGCCACGGACTACCTGGGGGCCGGGCCGATCGGTGCGCGCTGCGGCGACCGGGTACCCGGCATGTCGTGCAAGGAGTACCTCTATTCCGCGCTGGTGCGCCCTCAGGACAACATGGTGGAGGGGTATCCGCCGATCATGCCCCCGGTGGACCGCACGATGTCGCCGGCGCAGATCTGGGCGATGGTCGCGTACCTTGAGAGCCTCGGAGGGCAGGTTACCGTAACCGCGGCCGACATCCCGCAGGACGCGGGGGGTGCGACCGGAGCCGACGCGGCGGGGGGCGGGGCAATGGCCGGGGGGGCCATGGCGCTTCCCGACGAACCATCGGAGATCGTGCGCACGCTCTGCACCCAGTGCCACATGATCGGCGGAGAGGGTGTGGAGCTGGGGCCGACGCTCGAAGGGATCGGAGCGATTCGCTCACCCGAGGAGATCCGCCAGGCAATTCTCGATCCTCCCTCCGTCGTTCGCGACGGATATCAGGACTTCGTGGGGCTCATGCCCCTCACCTTCGGGCAGCAGCTCTCCGCGGCTCAACTCGAAGCCGTAGTGCGCTATCTGGCCGGGCTCCGATGATGGAGGGCGTCCATGCGTGACTGGTACACGAAGCCGTTCGGACAGGCCGTCGCGGTCGTTGCGGTGGCGTATGTCGTCGTGAAATGGGGAATCCCCTACGTGCCGCAACTGGTGGGGATCGCAAGCGCTCCGGTGCCCGGCAGCGTCATGCTCCAGTACATGCTCACAGTCACGGTGGGGGTTCTGATCTGGGTGAGTGAAAACGAGGCGCGCTGGAAGGAGTTCAAGCGTCCCGTGTTCGAAACCCTGGTTCTCCCCGAACGAAGGATTCTCCGCACATCGCTTCTGGTCGTGATCCCGCTGCTGGTGGCATTCGTCGCCTTCGACGCGGTGCGCCCCAAGGTGAGCGCACCGGCCAGCCTGCGGTCGGTGCACCCCGCGCCCCCGAGCCAGATCACCTTCCAGGGCGAGACGATGGTGCTGGACCGGCTCGAGAACCCCCTTCGCGTTGCGGGACGGGAGGAAGAGGCATACCGGACCGGGATGGACCTCTACTACCAGAACTGCATGGCCTGCCACGGCGACTACCTGGACGGCCAGGGGCACTATGCCCACGGCTTCAGCCCGACGCCGCTTCCGCTCAGGGGCGGGGGCACGATCGCCCAGCTCACGGAGAGCTACGTCTTCTGGCGCATCGCGAAGGGGGGAGCGGGGCTTCCCCGCGAGGGCGGGCCGTGGAATTCCGCGATGCCCGCCTGGGAGGACTTCCTCTCGGCCGACGAGATCTGGGCGCTTTCGATCTTTCTCTACCAGCAGGCCGGGGTGAGTCCCCGCACATGGGGGGATCACTGATGCGCACGCTCATCGTAACCGTGTTCGCGGCTGGCCTCCTGCTCGCGCCCGCCGAAGCCGAAGCCCGTCAGGCGTCGGATCCCGGGAAGGAGGTCTACGACCGATGGTGCGCCTCCTGCCACGGCGTGAGCGGCGATGGTCTCGGCCCCGCAGCCGGGATGATGCTCCCCCGCCCACGGGATTTCACTCGGGGCCTCTACCAGCTTCGTACCACGGCTGGGGGTGAACTCCCGACCGATGCGGACATCCTCCAGGTGATCAACCGGGGGATGCCCGGAACCGCGATGCCGGGGTGGGAGAGCCAGCTCGCGAGCGGTGATCGCGAGGCCCTCGTCCAGTACGTGAAGACCTTCTACCCCGCGTTCGAGACCCTCGCCACTCCGGAGCCCCTCACCTTCGGTCGCGCTCCCGGTACAAACGAGGAGCGGATCGCCGAGGGGCGGGATTTCTACCAGCAGGTGGAGTGCTGGCAGTGCCACGGAAATTCGGGGCGGGGCGACGGCGTGAGCACGCCCACGCTCGAGGACGAATGGGGACACCCGATTCGGGCCCCCGATCTCACGAAGAACTGGCTCTTCAATGGAGGCGGATCGGTCGAGGACATCTACCGTCGCCTGCGCACCGGCCTCGACGGCACACCCATGCCTTCGTTCTCGGATCTTCTCGACGCGGGGTTCATGACCGACGAACAGCTCTGGAATCTGGCCCACTACGTCCGGAGTCTGTCGCCCGAGGAGCCGCCTCGGGTGCGGGAGGTGATACGCGTTGAGCGGGTGGACGCCGGAGGGGTGCCGACTTCCCTGGACGATGCGCAGTGGGGCGAGGTGGATTCGTTCTACATCCCGCTCGTGGGTCAGATCATCATCGCTCCGCGCTGGTTCGATCCGGCCATCCCCGATGTCCGGGTCCAGGGCATTCATGACGGGGAGACCCTGGCGCTCCGGCTGGTATGGCATGATCGCTCGCGCAGTCCGGACCCGGCCTGGTCCGAGTGGCAGGCCCGGATTCTTGAAACGATGGAGCCCCTCGACGGAGAGCCCCGCGAGCCGGGTTCTCGTCCGGACCGCCTCACCCTCCAGTTCCCGCTCGAGATCCCCGAAGGGATGGACCGCCCGTATTTCCTGATGGGGGACGCCCGCTCACCCGTCTCGCTCCTGCAGTGGCGGAGCGACCTCCCGAACGCAGTTGAACGGGCGCGGGCGCGCGGCATGCGGGATGTTCAGCCGCTCCCCGGGGGTGAGGTCACTGCTGAAGCGCGGTGGGAGGAGGGGCGCTGGGAGCTTCTCCTGCGCCGACCCCTCGCGACCGCGGATACCGACAACGACCTGCAGCTCCGCGAAGGCGTTTCAATCCCGATCGCCTTCTTCGCCTGGGACGGCGACCACGGAGAGGAGGCGACCCGGGCGGCCGTCGGCTCCTGGTACTTCATCCATCTGGAACGGGAAACCCCCGCCACGGTGTTCGTGGCCCCGCTCCTCGCGCTGCTGCTGACCGGCGGGCTGGGCCTGCTGGTGGTGACCCGCGCCCAACGACGAGAACGACGTACCGGTGCGCTCGAAACGGCGCCGGTGGCAAGCTGATTCCCGCACGTTCCATTCACGACGCACAGGAGGAACGATGAACACGACGACCCGACACACCACGACCTTTGCGATGGCGACCTTGCTTCTATTTGGCGCAGCCGCCTGCGGAGGAGGGGATGACACCACATCCGAAACGTCCGACACCCCCGCCGCAGCCGAGATGCCTTTCGACGTGGCAACCGCCGGCTCAGTCCAGGGGATGATCATGTTCGAAGGCACTCCCCCGGCACCGGTGCCGGTGGACATGCAGAGCGAGCGGTCGTGCTGGGAGAGTTACGCCGAGCCGCCCGTCCAGGAATCGGTCATGGTGCGCGACGGACACCTGGCAGAGGTCTTCGTCTACGTGAAAGAAGGACTCGATGGGATGACCTTCCCGGTTCCCACCGACGCCGTCGTGATCAATCAGCAGGGCTGCCGCTACATCCCGACGATCGCCGGAGCGATGGCGAACCAGACGATCACCTTCCGGAACTCAGACGGGCTGCTCCACAACATCAATGCGGGCCCATCGGTGAACCGCGGCTTCAACGTCGGCCAGCCCGTGAACATGGACACGAACCGCTCCTTCCCGATGCCGGAAGTCATGATCCCCCTCACCTGTGACGTGCACGGGTGGATGGGGGCGTACCTGGGCGTCGTCTCCCACCCGTACCACGCCGTGACCGGCGAGGACGGGGGCTTCTCGCTCGCCGACCTTCCTCCGGGCGAATACGTGATCGAGGCATGGCACCCCACCCTCGGGAGCCAGGAACAGAGTGTGACCGTCACCACCGGAGAAACCGCGAGCGTCACCTTCACCTTCAGCGAAGGCACGGTATCACTCGCTCCGGTGCCGGCGTCCGCCCCGTCTCTCGCACACGTCCACCCCGCTGCGCCGCCCGCCGGGGCGGCGGGGAGGTAGCCGGCCATGAGCTGGTTCCTCCCACCGGGGGTCTCGACCTACGCCGCGGACATCGACCGGCTCTACTACATCATCCTGGTCATCACGGGCGTGGTGTTCATCCTCACCGAAGCGCTGCTCATCTACTTCCTGATCCGGTACCGGAAGCGGGACGGAGGCAGGGCGGAGTACAGCCACGGCAACACGAAGGCCGAGGTGATCTGGACCGCGATTCCGTTCGTGATCGTGGTCGCCCTCGGACTCATGAGCAAAGGGCTCTGGGATGAGGTCAAGGACCCGGCGCATCTGCCCACCGATGGCTACGAGATCGCGGTTTCGGCGCGGCAGTTCGAATGGGAGGCCCGCTACCCGGGTTCGGACGGAACGCTCGGGACAGACGCGGACTTCACGACCGTCAATCGCATCCATGTACCCGTGAATCGCCCGGTCGTGATCCATCTCACGGCCGAAGACGTGATCCACTCGTTCTCGGTCTACGACTTCCGCGTGAAACAGGACGCCGTTCCTGGGATGACCATCCGGTTCTGGTTCGAGGTCACGGAGCCCGGTGAGTACGAGCTCGGGTGTGCGGAGCTCTGCGGGTTCGGCCACTACTCGATGGGGGGGACCGTGATCGTCCTCTCCGAGCCCGAATTCCAGGCGTGGGAAGCGGAGCGCATCGCCCTCCATGAGGGCAGCACCCGGCAGGTGGCGGCAGCTCAACCCGACGAGGAGGACCAGTGAGCGCACATGTGAAGGCCACGGACTTCGAGATCACCGGGTTTGCCGGGGAGCCCCACGATCCCCCGGGGTTCATCCGTACCTACATATTCTCGACCGATCACAAGATGATCGCGAAGCAGTTCCTGCTCATGAGCCTCGTATTCCTGCTCCTTGGAGGGACGCTCGCACTCGTGATCCGCTGGCAGCTCGGCTTCCCGGGGTCTCCGCTCCCTGGTGGGGGCGTGCTTCCGGAAACCATGGCGCCCGGGGGGATCATCCTTCCGGAGTTCTACAACTCCCTGGTCACGATGCACGGGACGTTCATGATCTTCTTTGCGATCATGCCGCTCCTCGTGGGGGTGTTCGGGAATCTCCTGATCCCCCTCCAGATCGGGGCGCCGGACATGGCGTTCCCCAAGCTGAACGCGCTTTCGTTCTGGCTTGCGGTGCCGGCTGGCTTCATCATGCTGGCCAGCTTCGCGGTTGAAGGAGGGGCCGCCGGTGCTGGCTGGACCTCGTACGCGCCGCTCTCCGCTTCGGGCGAGTACACGGGGGTCTATCTCGGGCAGCAGCTATGGCTCGTCTCGCTTTTCATTCTCGGGTTCTCGTCCATCACCGGTGCGGTGAACTACATCACGACGGTGATCACGATGCGGGCGCCCGGGATGACCTGGTTCAGGCTCCCGCTGACCGTGTGGGCGCTCTTCGTGACGGCGCTCCTTGCGCTCCTCGCGATGCCGATCCTCGCCGGGGCGCTCATCCTGCTTCTCGCGGATCAGACGATCGGGACCACCTTCTTCCTTCCAGCGACGGGGGGCGAGCCGCTTCTCTGGCAGCACCTCTTCTGGTTCTTTGGACACCCCGAGGTCTACATCCTCATTCTCCCGTCCTTCGGGATCGTGTCGGAGGTGCTTTCCAACGGGGCGAGGAAGCCGATCTTCGGTTATCACGCGATGGTGCTCGCCATCATCGCGATCGCGTTCCTGGGCTGGATCGTGTGGGGTCACCACATGTTCATGAGCGGGATGAACCCGATGCTCGGGACCACGTTCATGCTCACCACGGTCGTCATCGCGGTCCCCTCGGCGATCAAGGTGTTCAACTGGCTGGGGACGCTCTGGCGGGCGAACATCCACTTCCACGTTCCTTTCCTGCATTCGGTGGCGTTCGTCTCGCTCTTCATCATCGGGGGGCTGTCGGGGATCTTCATGGCTTCGGCCCCGGTCGACATCCAGATCCACGACACGTATTTCATCGTGGCGCACCTCCACTACGTGCTCTTCGGTGGAAGCCTCTTCGGGATCTTCGCCGGGATCATCTACTGGTATCCGAAGATGTTCGGCCGGATGATGAACCGGACGATGGGGTACATCCACTTCGCGGGAACCTTCGTGTTCTACAACCTCGCGTTCTTCCCGATGCACAATCTGGGGCTCCAGGGGATGATGCGCCGGCTCTACGACCCGAATCAGTACGAGTATCTGGCGCCTCTGCAGGGGATGAACACATTCATCTCCTATTCGGTCTTTGCGCTCTTTGCGTTCCAGCTCCTCTTCGCCGTGAACTTCCTGTCCTCGCTGCGTTTCGGGAAGAAGGCCGAGAAGAACCCGTGGAATGCGAACTCCCTCGAATGGTCCGTCGCGTCGCCCCCTCCGCACGGCAACTTCCACGGGTGGCCCACCGTGTATCGGGGACCCTTCGAGTACTCGGTGCCCGGACGGGACCAGGACTTCCATCCGCAGTGGGAGCCCCCGGACGGAGAGGTCGCGCCCCGAATGGCCGGGTCGCCGGCGCCGGAACCGACGGGGTTCTCCACAGGCGCACATGAGGAGGAGGAATCATGAGTCACGTCGCTTCCATGGCAGTGGAGGAGCCAGCGCGCGATCGCGGCTTCGAGATGTACAACGCGAAGCTGGGAATGTGGGTGTTCCTTCTTTCGGAGGTGATGTTCTTCACCTCGCTCATCGGTGCGTACATCATCCTGCGCTTCGCCCACCCGGATCAGTTCGCGGGGCCGGGCGAGGTCCTGAACGTACCGCTCACCGCGATGAATACCTTCCTCCTGATCTGTTCGTCGGTCACGATGGTGAAGGCGTTCGCCGCCCTCCAGCACGACGACCAGAAGGGGCTCAAGCTCTGGCTCCTGGCCACAATCGTGATGGGAGCCTCGTTCGTGGGGGTTCAGGTCTACGAGTACATCCATCTGTCACACATCGGATTCGTACCGAACGCGGAGGCCTACTCGGCTGCCGGGGGCGCCATCTACGGATCCACCTTCTATCTGATGACCGGATTCCACGGGCTTCACGTGACTATCGGCGTGCTCTGCCTCATATGGATCCTCTGGAAGGCAAACCGGGGAGCGTTCCATTCGAAACGGGTGGCCGGGGTCGAGGCGATGGGGCTGTACTGGCACTTCGTCGACCTGGTATGGATCGTCCTCTTCACCATCGTCTACCTCATCTGAGGAGGTTCCATGACACACGACGCGAAGGCCCACCCGCCCTACATGCTCATCTGGGGCATCCTGGCCATTCTCATGTTCGCGAAGGTCGCGGTGTCGCTGGTCGGGCTGCCGAAGTGGCTCTCGGTCACGCTTCTCGTGATCATCTCGCTCGTGAGCGCGCTCCTCGTGGCGCTCTACTACATGCATCTCAAGTTCGAGCAGAAGCGCGTCTGGGTTCTGGCGGCGATCCCCCTGCCCCTGATCGCGATCTTTCTCCTGCTCGTGATGCAGGAGTTCAGGTAGTCGAATGGATCATTCGGACGGACTCATGATCGGGATGTTCTGGGGCGGACTCCTCGTGGCGGCGGTCCCGATCCTGCTTACGCTGGGAGTGGGGATCTACGTACTGAATCGCTGGCGGCGGGACCGAGCCGCTGCGACGGAGCGAAGCGACGATCGTTGACCCGGAAACACCGTCACCTACCCCGAGGGGAGAAATGATGCAGAGATCCCGGAGCTGGCTCCGAGGAGCCGTGGCAGGCGTTGTGGGCGCGACCGCGATGGCGCTCTGGTTCCTCGTGGTCGACGCAGCCCAGGGAGAGCCCTTCCGCTCCCCGTCGCTCCTGGCCAACGCGCTCCTCGGGATGGATTCGCTGGCCGGACGGGTCGGACCGATCCTCTTCTATACTCTGATCCACTATGCGCTTTTCGTGGTGGTGGGGATTGCCGCGGCGCGGCTCGTACGGGCGCTCGAGGTCGCCCCCGGGGTCCTGCTGGGACTGGTGCTCGGGTTCATCCTCTTCGACCTCGCGTTCTACCTGAGCGTCTACCTGACCGGAATCGATGTGGCGGCGACGCTCGGCTGGCTCGAGGTGTTCGCGGGGAACCTGATCGCAGGTGTCACGCTCATGGGGTACCTGCACCTCACGGGTGAGGCGAAGCATGTCACCTGGTGGGAAACCCTCGCGGACCACCGCCTCGTGCGCGAGGGAATCGTGACCGGAGTCGTAGGGGCGGGTGTGGTGGCCGTCTGGTTCTTCCTCTTCGACGCCGTCCGTGGCGAGCTCTTCTTCACCCCCGGGGCGCTCGGCTCCGCCCTCTTCCTCGGAGCGTCGGACATCGAGGCCATCGAGGTGAGCGTCTGGACCGTCAGCGGCTACACGCTTTTCCACCTCACCGCGTTCGGGGTCGTCGGGCTGCTCGCGTCGGCCATCGCGTGGCAGTCCGAGGAAACGCCCCCGCTCCTGCTGGGTGCCATGCTCCTCTTCGTGGCGTTCGAGGCCTTCTTCCTGGGGCTCCTGGCGGTCGTTGCCGAGTTCCTGCTGGGTCCGATTGCGTGGTGGTCGATCGCGGTCGGGAACCTGCTCGCGGTAGCGGCCATGGGATGGTACCTCTGGCAACGACACCCCAGGCTGCGGGAAGCGCTGGCGGCGGACCCGTTCGATCGGACGAGCTGAATCCGCGACCCTGACAGGCGCGAAGGGGGGAGTTCAGGAAACCGAGAGCCTGCTAGGACTCCGGCTCCGATCGACTCTCACCGTACCCGAGCCACGCCCGCATCCGGATGAGATAGACGGCGAGTCCGACGGCGAAGAGGAAGAAAACGCCAGCCAGGAGGGCCGAACCGGAGCCGCGCGCCGCCCGGGCCGCCTCGAACCAGGCGAATGCGGCACAGAAAACGATTCCCGTGAATATGAGAACACGGTGGAATCCGAGCAGGGACATGCAAACCTCCGCTCCTGGGTCATCGCCGTCCGGGAGGGCCCCGGCTCCGGCTCAAGTGTTCCGTGGATCCGATTCAGTGCCGCGGATCCAACTGCAGTGCCGCACCACCAGGTGCAACCTCGGCAGGGTCGGGGGCGTTGCGCAAGATGGCGAGACCGCCGCTGCCTCCCCATGATTCGGGATCCCACCCACCCGACCGCAGCCCCGAACCGGAGTTCAACCATGTCAGGGAATTTCCGAACCCCCAGCGGCCCTGACCGGCCCTCCCGCCGCCGCTTCCTCCGCACCCTCGCCCTCGGCTCGGCCGGGGCTGCGGCGGCTCCCCTGCTCTCGCCGCTTGGGCTCCGCGGTGAGACGCTTCCTCCTTCCCCGCAGCTCGTGGGGCTCCCTCGCGAAGGCGGCGAACCCTACTGGGAAGCGGTTCGTGCCCGGTTCCCGCTTCGTCCCGGGATCATCCCGATGAACGCGGCCAACCTCTGCCCGGCGTCCCTCGACGTGATCGAAGCCGTCGAACGTGCATCCCGGGATGTGGATGGCGACGTCTCGTTCCAGAACCGCGCGCGCTACGACGAGCTGAGGGAAGAGGTCAGGCGGGGGATGGCGCGCTTCCTCGGGGTCACGGCTGACGAGATCGCCCTCGTTCGAAACACGAGCGAGGCCAACAACACCATCGTGGGTGGCCTCCCCCTCGGCCCCGGCGACGAGTTGGTCGTCTTCGACCAGAACCACCCTACCTGCAACGTCGCCTGGGACGTGCGCGCCGCCGCCGCCGGGTTCAACGTCCGACGCATCTCGATCGACGCCCCGCCTTCCTCCCGTGAAGAGGTCGTCGAAGCCTTCGTCGGAGCTTTCACACCCCGGACCCGAGCGGTCGCCTTCTCTGACGTCTCAAACTCGACGGGGGTTCGCATTCCCGCGCAGGAGATCTGCCGCGAGGCCCGGGCGCGAGGCATCCACGCCCACGTGGACGGGGCGCAGAGCTTCGGAGCGGGACCTCTGTCGCTCGAAGAGATCGGGTGCGACTCCTACGCGACAAGCAGTCACAAGTGGTTGATGGGCCCGAAGGAGGCAGGGGTGCTCTTCGTCCGCTCCACCTCGGTCGCGAGAATCGGCCCGCTTGCGGTGGGGGTTGGCTGGGGATCCGGAGTGGAGACGACCGCGGTGGGGGCGAGGAAGTTCGAGACTCTCGGACAGCGAAACGACGCCGTGTTCGCGGGGCTCGCAGCCGCGCTCGAGTTCCAGGAATCCACCGGGATCGGGCGGATCGGGGCCCGGGTCACGGAGCTCGCCACACAGGTGAAGGGCGGGCTCATGGAGCTCGGAGCCGAGCTCGTCACGTCGCTGGACCCCGGCCTCAGCGGGGGCGTCGTGGTGGCCCGCTTCCCGGGACACGACAGCGCCGCCCTTCACCGCCGACTGTACGAAGCCCACGGAGTGGCGAGCGCCCCCACCGGCGGCCTCCGACTCTGCCCGCACATCTACAACACGCGAGCCGATGTGGAGGAAGCACTCGAGGCGGTGAGGCGTTCGCTCGCCTGAAATCAGGGAGAAAACCGCAGGGAAACCCCTCCACAGTGCGCGTCTCCGGGGGCACTTTCCCCCTCTAACGGGGTTCCTCCATAGATAGGCGCGCGGCCACGCAGGGAGGCATGAGGAGCATCCGGCCGCTCGCAGAAGATGAACACCCTGCAGCTTTCCACCGGTGCCACTTGATGTCTACCCCGATCACCTCGCTTCACCACGTCACCGCTACGGTATCCGATGCTCAGTCGGACGTGGACTTCTACACGCGCATACTCGGCATGAGGCTCGTGAAGAAGACGGTGAATTTCGATAATCCCGAGGTCTACCACTTCTACTACGGGGATGAACTGGGACGCCCCTCCACCCTCATGACTACCTTTCCCTACGCGGGAAAGGGCGTGTCCGAAGGGGTGAAGGGGGCGGGCCAGATCACGGTCACTTCCCTCTCCGTGCCCCCCGGATCGCTCGATTTCTGGCGAGAGCGCTTTCGCCTTCTCGGCATCGAAGCCATCAAGACGAAACCGCGTTTCGGGGCGCACTCGATCATGGTCGAGGACCCTTCTTCCCTGAACATCGAGCTGGTGGAAGGCGTCGGAGACGAACGGGAGCCCTGGATGGCCGAGGGAATCCCGAGGGACGCCGCGGTCCGCGGGCTCTTCGGCGTGACCTTCGTCGTTCGTCAGGCCCCCCTCTCCGTCCGTTTTGCGACCGAGGTGCTCGGTCTGTCGGTTGTCGGAAAAGAGGGCCAGCGAACCCGGATCACGGCAGGGGGGGGAGGGCCGGGAAGCTTCCTCGAGGTCCTCGAATCGGCCCGGGCCCCGGAGGGGAGAAACGGGCTCGGGACCGTGCACCACGTGGCGATGGCGGTGCCGACCGATGAGGAACAGGCAGGCATTCGCAATCGCCTGGGCGAGCTCGGGTACAAGGTGACGCCCGTGCGGGATCGTCAGTACTTCCAGTCCATATACTTCCGGGAGCCGGGGGGAATCCTCTACGAAGTGGCCACCCAGGGTCCGGGGTTCACGATCGATGAGGACCCGGCCGAACTCGGAACCGGCCTGCGGGTGCCGTCCTGGGAAGAGCCGAACCGGGCGACGATCGAGGCGGCGCTGCCTCCCATCGAGACTCTGAGTTCAACCACCGGAAAGGATTGAGACGAAGTGTCAGATTCGACAGGAAGCGGGGGCAAAGCCGTCACGCGGGTTACAGGGCCCCACGCCGGGGCCTCGGTGCACGCGGCGGGCGCCGCGCCGGAAGGGGCGGCGGGGGTCGTCGTCATGATCCATGGCCGTGGAGCATCCGCGGGCAACATCCTCGAGCTTTCGGAGCCGCTCGCCCAGCCGGGATTCGCCTATGTAGCCCCCAGCGCCGTCCGCGGCTCCTGGTACCCATTTTCCTTCATGGCCGATACCGATCGGAACCAGCCACATCTGAACTCGGCCCTCGAGCTGGTCAGTGCGATCGTCGAAGATCTCAGAGGGATGGGGGTACCACAGGACCGGATCTTCCTTCTCGGCTTCTCCCAGGGATCCTGCCTCGCCTCGGAATGGATGTTCCGCAACCCGGGGCGCTACGGCGGGCTGATCGTCTTCTCGGGCGGGCTGATCGGTCCTTCCGGAACCGTCTGGGAACCGACAGGTTCGATGGAGGGGACCCCGGTGTTCTACGGGTGCAGCGATATCGATTCGCATATTCCGAAGGCGCGCGTAGATGAGAGTGCCGAAGTGTTCGAGTCGATGGGGGCCGACGTCACGAAGAGGATCTACCCGGGGATGGGTCACCTGGTGAACGATGACGAGATCGCATTTGCCCGCGCGATCCTGGGTTCGGCTCCCGGCGACTGAACATGCCGCTCCGGGAGGGCGGATTCACGCACGAGATGCGTGACCTGCGAGTGGTCTTCGGCGCGGGAACGGCCGCCACCGCCGGGGATGAGCTGCAGCGC